>NZ_MSJL01000012.1 GCF_001921825.1 Streptococcus acidominimus | reverse complement strand
GTCCGAGTTCAGTTATATAAGATGTGAAGCCGTTAAAAAAACGAACGAAAAATAGGAGACTGACGAGGTGTTCGATGAACACAAGGAAGTCTATCTTTTTTCCGAGGTTTTAGGCTGAACTCAATTACCCAAGATACGAGAGCGTTTGACACGAGGACACTCGTTCTACCTGCTCCAACAATCTCTTCCTAGATTGGGTTGACGAAAACTTCGTTTTCTTTATTTCCAACCTTCACCAGTCTATTCCTAGACTGGTGAAGCAAATAGAACTCTGTTCTTTCTTGTTTTAAGGGAACAGGCTAAAAACCTCCACTGGAGCTTTTTACTCAGCAAGGTGAATGAACGACGTCAGAATTTGATTTTTGACGAGTATTAATACATTAAACGCCCTGTCAATAAGGGCGTTTTAATTATTTATAGGCGTATGATATTGTTTTTTTGACTGCTGTCTGAGATGTGCTATAATAAGAGCATGAAAAATAGAATGAATGAACTTGTAAAACAGCTTAATCAGTATGCAGATGCCTATTATCGTTTGGATAGTCCGCTTGTTTCAGACGCGGAATATGACAAGCTATACCGCGACTTAGTTGAACTAGAGACTGCCCATCCTGATTTGGTCTTACCAAATAGTCCCAGTCACCGTGTGGGAGGCAAGGTCTTGGAGGGATTCAGCAAATACCAGCACCAGTATCCCTTGTATAGTTTACAGGACGCTTTTTCTTTTGAAGAATTAGCGGCATTTGACCGCCGCGTCCGCAAGGAATTTCCTCATGTGACCTATATCTGTGAATTAAAAATTGATGGCTTATCGATTTCTCTAACCTATGAAGCAGGACACTTGGTCGTGGGAGCGACCCGTGGTGATGGAAGCATTGGCGAAAATATCACCGAAAACCTCAAGCGAGTGCAGGATATTCCGCTGACCCTACCAGAGCCTCTAGACATCACTGTTCGTGGGGAGTGTTACATGCCCAAGGCTTCATTTGGCAGGGTGAACCAGATTCGCCAAGAAGCAGGTGAGGTCGAATTTGCCAATCCCCGAAATGCGGCAGCAGGAACCCTGCGCCAATTGGATACGCGGATCGTTGCCAAACGTGGTCTAGCAACGTTTTTGTACCAAGAAGCTAGTCCGACAGAAGCGGACAGCCAGTCCCACGTACTGGAAAAATTGACCAAACTTGGATTTGTGACCAATCAGGACTACTATTTGGCAGACACGATGGAAGATGTCTGGCATTTTATTGAGGACTTGGCAGGTCGGAGACAAAACCTGCCCTACGACATTGATGGCGTTGTGATTAAGGTCAATAACCTAGCGGTTCAGGAAGAACTAGGCTTTACCGTTAAAGCACCGCGTTGGGCGATTGCCTATAAATTCCCTGCCGAGGAAAAAGAAGCGGAGATTCTTTCTGTTGACTGGACAGTCGGGCGGACAGGCGTTGTGACACCAACCGCTAATCTAACCCCCGTTCAGCTGGCAGGCACAACGGTAAGTCGGGCAACCTTGCACAATGTCGATTACATTGCAGACAAGGATATTCGCCTGCATGATACGGTCATTGTCTATAAGGCGGGGGATATTATCCCTGCTGTCTTGTCTGTTGTTGAAGCAAAACGTGACCAGCAAGAGCCCCTGCTCATTCCGACAGCATGTCCAAGTTGTGGCAGCGAGTTGCGCCACTATGAGGACGAGGTAGCCCTGCGCTGTATCAATCCGCTCTGCCCTGCTCAATTAAAGAGTAAGCTAGAGCATTTTGCAAGTCGTGATGCCATGAACATTGCAGGGCTTGGCCCGTCAATCGTAGAAAAGCTCTTTTCAGCCAATCTAGTCCATGATGTGGCAGATATCTATCAGCTATCTATCGAGGATTTATTGACCTTGGAGGGCTTCAAGGAAAAATCGGCAACCAAGCTCTACCAAGCCATTCAAGCATCAAAAAGCAATTCAGCAGAACGCCTCTTATTTGGTCTCGGTATCCGCCATGTAGGGAGCAAGGCCAGTAAGATCGTCCTTGAAAACTTTGTGACTGTTCCAAGGCTGGCGGAAGCAAGCCTTGAGGAAATTGCTGTCTTAGACGGTATCGGAGCAGTGATTGCCGAGTCCTTGACCACCTATTTTGGAAGCGAGGGAGCCAAAACCCTGCTAGCAGAATTAGAAGCCTCGGACGTTAACCTCTCCTATCTGGGGCAGAAAGTTTCATCAGACGCACAGCTGGCTGGTATGACCATTGTCTTGACTGGGAAATTAGAACGCCTCAAGCGAAGCGAAGCCAAGGCCAAACTGGAGAGCTTAGGAGCTAATGTGGCAGGCTCGGTCTCCAAAAAAACAGACCTTGTCGTGGCAGGAAGTGATGCTGGAAGTAAGTTAGCCAAGGCGCAGGAATTGGGGATTGAAGTACGAGATGAAGCCTGGTTAGAAAGTTTATAGGTGCAACAGATGGAACGAAGAAAACGAGCACGATTGATTTACAATCCTGTTTCTGGACAGGAAATCATGAAGAAAAATGTAGCAGACGTTTTGCATATTTTAGAAGGGTTTGGCTATGAAACGTCAGCTTTTCAGACAAGTCCTGAACCAGATTCCGCAAAAAATGAAGCGACGAGAGTAGCCAAGGCAGGGGTGGATCTGATTATTGCGGCAGGAGGTGACGGGACGATCAACGAAGTCGTCAATGGCATTGCCTTTCTTCCAGAACGCCCGCAAATGGCGATTATCCCGACTGGAACGACCAATGACTACGCCCGTGCCTTGAAGATTCCACGGGGCAATCCGATTGAAGCTGCCAAGGTGATTGGAAAACAGCAGACCGTTCTTATGGACATCGGTCTTGCTAAAAATCAAGCAGCTGGCGAGAGCTACTTTATCAATATTGCAGCAGCTGGAACCTTGACCGAGTTGACGTACAGTGTTCCGAGCCAACTCAAGACCATCTTTGGTTACCTAGCCTATGTCGTAAAGGGGGCAGAGCTATTACCGCAGGTGCAATTTACACCCGTTCGTGTGACACATGACCAAGGAGTATTTGAGGGAAAAATTTCAATGATTTTCGTTGCCCTGACCAATTCGATCGGTGGTTTTGAACAGATTGTTCCAGACGCTAAGCTAGACGACGGTATGTTTACCCTGATCATGGTCAAGACAGGAAACCTCTTTGAAATCCTACATCTGATTCGTCTCGTTATTGATGGTGGTAAGCATGTCGATAGCGATAAGATCGAGTATATCAAGACGCGGCAGTTAACTGTCGAATCCTTGGACAGCAACAATCGGATGATGTTGAATCTCGATGGTGAGTACGGAGGAGATGCCCCTGTTGAATTGGTCAATCTTGCCAATCACATTGCATTTTTTGCAGATACGGATAAGGTGGCTGACGAGGCCATTACTCTTGATATGGAGGATACCAGTCGAGAAGACATGACCAAACGATTTATTGAAGAGACAGATCATCTGGAAGATACTATTAAATAGGAAGAAAAGGTGTAAAATCTTTTCTTTTTTTCTAGACACTCCAAGCGAAAAACGTTTTCAACTACTGTCTTTTCTTGACAAAAGCATTTTTTAGGAGTATCCTATCATGGTATAAAAATTTTAAAGGAGAATTAAAAAATGGATGTATCTGCATTAGCTTTAGGTATTGCCTGTTTAGGTGTTAGTGTTGGTGAGGGACTTCTGGTTGCTAGCTATCTTAGCTCAACAGCACGTCAGCCTGAACTACAAAGCAAACTAATGACAGGAGTATTCATGGGCGTTGCCTTTATCGAGGGGACCTTCTTCGTAACCCTAGCGATGACACTTTTCTTGCGTGGATAAGGAATGCCTCAGAATCATTAGAAAGGGGGAGTAATCGTGGAAGGAACTGCAGCTCCAACTATTACTCTAGGTCCTGTAACCTTTGATGTAACCATGATCATTGTCACAATGGTTACTATCACCAGTATATTTTTACTTGTATTTTGGGCAAGTCGCAATATGACATTGAAACCAAAGGGGAAGCAAAATGTTTTGGAATATGTCTATGAGCTAACCATGAACTTTACCAAGGGAAATTTGGGCGATACAGAATCAAAAAGGTACGCTCTTTATTTCTTTGTTCTGTTCTTATTCCTCTTGGTGGCGAATAACCTCGGCTTGATGACCAAGCTAGAGTCATCAGAAGGTGTGAACTTTTGGACTTCTCCAACTTCTAATATGGCATACGACTTCGGACTAGCCATCATGGCAGTTGTCTTCTGCCATGTAGAAGGTGTGCGCCGCCAAGGATTGAAAAATTACTTAAAAGCATTTGTGACCCCTTGGGCGATGGCTCCGATGAATATTCTGGAAGAAGTGACCAACGTAGCTTCTCTTGCACTTCGTTTGTACGGAAATATCTTTGCCGGTGAAATTCTAGTGACCCTCTTGGTACAGATGTCGCAAAAAAGTGCATTTGCTTATCCAATCGCCTTCCTACTGAATGTCATCTGGACTGGTTTTTCAGTCTTTATTTCCTGCTTGCAAGCCTACGTGTTTGTCATGCTGGTTTCGATGTATTTGAACAAGAAAATTCAAGTTGAAGGTGAATAGGAAAGGATTAGGTATTCATGATTACAGGACTAAGTATAAACAGTACCATGCTTGGTAATTTTATTCTAGTAACGGCTTCATTTGCCGTATTGATTGTGGCGATTCGCCTTTTTGCTTGGGATAAGATTACAGGTATTTTTGAAGAACGTGCTGCTAAAATTTCAAGCGACATTGATGCTGCCGAAGAAAAATTGGCAGAAGCCTCAAGTCTTGTCGACCAAAGAGAGCAAGAGTTGGCGCAAGGTCGTATAGAGGGACAAAAGATTGTTCAAGATGCTGTTGATCGGGCAAAATTAGAGAAAAAACGCATGTTAGAACAAGCTAAAGTGGAAATCGAAGCCTTGAAGAAGAAGGCGGATTTAGAAATTGAAGCAGAGAAGCGTGAAGCTCAAGAGAAATTGCATGTTCAAGTCGCGGATTTAGCGGTCGATTTGGCAAGTAAAATTATCTTGGAAGACTTGGATCAGCAGGCACATAGCGAGTTGATTAACCGCTATCTTGATAGGCTAGGAGAAGAATAATGAATGCTAGAGAAACTGCCCTAGTGCAAAAATATGCTCAATCATTCGTTGATAAGGTATATGATCGTGAGGATATCTGGACGATTTATGACCAAATCTCGGCTATTCTCACAGTGATTCATGATAGTAAATTAAATCGAATTCTCTTATCCGCAACGGTTTCTCAAGCCGAGAAGGCGGAATTTGTTCATGCCATTCGTCAGTCGACCTACCGTCAAGTCAATGATTTGATCGAAGCCGTAGCGCGAGACGGACATGCCGACTTGCTCGTTGAGACACTAGAAGCAACCCTGATCTTGATTAGCAAGAGCAAGCAGGAGTTTGATGCGCATGTCGTGTCTGTTTACCCATTAACAGATGAACAAAAAGAAAGAGTGCGCCAGCTAGTGGAGAGCCGTTTTTCATTGAAAGTTCGCAATATTGTAGAAGAAATTGACAAAGAGGTACTCGGTGGCTTTATCATTACGGTTAACCACAAGGTGCTTGATGCCAGTGTGCGGACGCAATTGAAAGAAATTCGAAATAGACTTTAGAAAATAGAAAGTGGTGTTCTTTTGGTGATTAATGCACAAGAAATTAGCGCTTTACTAAAACAACAAATTGAAGGGTTCCAACCTGATTTTGACTATACCGAGACAGGGGTCGTGACCTATATTGGTGACGGAATCGCCCGTGCCCACGGTCTGGATAATGCCATGAGTGGAGAGCTTCTTGTTTTTGAAAATGGCACGATCGGAATGGCACAGAATCTGGAAACCGTGGATGTGGGGATTATTATTCTAGGTCCCTTTACCGATATTCGAGAAGGTTCTGTTGTGCGCCGGACAGGAAAAATCATGGAAGTGCCAGTCGGTCAATCCTTGATTGGTCGTGTGGTCAATCCGCTTGGACAGCCGGTAGACGGACTCGGTGAAATTCGGACAAGTAAAACAAGACCGATTGAGTATCCAGCGCCGGGTGTAATGCAGCGGAAATCTGTGAATGAACCCCTGCAAACAGGCTTGAAGGCCATTGATGCCCTCGTGCCAATCGGTCGTGGTCAGCGGGAACTGATTATCGGAGACCGTCAGACAGGGAAAACCTCGCTTGCGATTGATACGATCTTGAACCAGAAGGATCAGGATATGATTTGTATCTATGTAGCAATTGGACAGAAAGAATCAACCGTGCGTACTCAGGTAGAAACACTTCGCCAGTACGGGGCTCTTGATTACACAATCGTGGTGACAGCTTCAGCCTCTCAACCATCGCCTTTGCTATTTTTAGCACCCTATGCAGGTGTTGCCATGGCAGAAGAATTTATGTATGAGGGCAAGCATGTCTTGATTGTCTATGATGATTTGTCCAAACAAGCGGTAGCCTACCGTGAACTATCCCTGCTTCTTCGTCGTCCACCCGGTCGTGAGGCGTATCCGGGAGATGTCTTTTACCTACACAGTCGTTTGTTAGAGCGCTCTGCAAAGGTATCAGATGAATTAGGGGGTGGATCCATTACTGCCCTACCATTTATTGAAACCCAGGCAGGGGATATTTCAGCCTATATCGCAACCAACGTTATCTCCATCACAGATGGACAAATTTTCTTGAAAGATGATTTGTTCAACTCAGGGATTCGTCCAGCCATTGATGCCGGATCTTCCGTATCCCGTGTCGGTGGTTCAGCCCAAATCAAGGCCATGAAAAAAGTAGCAGGGACGCTTCGGATTGACCTTGCCTCTTACCGTGAATTGGAGGCCTTTACCCAGTTTGGTTCGGATCTAGATGCAGCAACGCAGGCTAAGTTGAACCGCGGGCGTCGGACAGTTGAAGTTTTGAAGCAGCCGCTTCACAAGCCATTGCCAGTTGAGAAACAGGTTTTGATTCTTTATGCCTTGACCAATGGCTTCTTGGACTCTGTACCAATCGACGATATTTTGACCTTTGAAGCAGAACTGTATGCTTACTTTGACTTGCACCATGACAATCTTTTAGATACTATCCGTATCACAAAAGACTTGCCAAATACAGACGACTTGGATGCTGCGATTCAGGAATTCAAAGATCAGTCTGTCTTTAAGTAAAGGAGAAGTGTTATGGCAGGTTCTCTCAATGAAATTAAAACAAAAATTGCCTCTACAAAGAAAACCAGTCAAATCACAGGTGCTATGCAGATGGTATCAGCTGCCAAGCTAGCCAAGTCAGAGCAGTTGGCTAAATCTTTTCAAATTTATGCCAGCAAGGTTCGAAAAATCACGACGGATTTGCTTCGTGGCGAATTGATAAAGGGTTCGACCAATCCGATGCTGATTCGGAGACCGATCCAAAAATCAGGTTATATCGTGATTACCTCTGATAGTGGCTTAAAAGGTAGCTACAATGCAATGATTTTAAAAGCAGTGATGGAAATGATTGAACAGGACCATGCGAGCAAGGACGAGTATGAAATCATTGCGATTGGTGGAATGGGGGCAGATTTCTTTCGGGCGCGCGGTATTCAGCCCATCTTTGAATTAAGCGGTCTAGCAGATAATCCAAGTTTTGACGATGTTCAGAAAATCATTTCAAAATCGGTGGAGATGTACAAGAATGAAATCTTTGATGAATTGTATGTCTGCTACAATCACCATATCAATAGTTTGAGCCGCCAAGTTCGGGTACAGCAGATGTTGCCCGTAGAAGACTTGGATCACAATGAAGCAGATGGCTATACGGCTACCTTTGAATTAGAGCCAAGTCGGGAAGCGATTTTGGGGCAACTCTTGACCCAGTATGCTGAATCGACGATTTACGGTGCGATTTTGGATGCCAAAACAGCTGAAAATGCGGCGGGTATGATCGCCATGCAGACAGCGACAGACAATGCTAAATCAGCCATTGATAATTTGACCATCCGTTACAATCGCGCCCGTCAGGCAGCCATTACGCAAGAAATTACAGAGATTGTTGCAGGAGCAAGCGCCCTTGAATAATGAGTGGCAATACTCAATAAACATCAAAATAGATGAGCTTAGCGCAACTAATTTCCCCACTATCTGGGATAGTGGAAGATTAGAAGTAAAACGAGTGTCCTCGTGTTATAGTCATTTAGTTTATATTTTTATTACTTCGTTAACTCGTCTTGCTGTACTATTGAGAAAAGTTATACTTTTCTTATCTATCACTTGAAATAGTTATCAACTATTTCAACTACCTGCGACTCGTTGCCTAGTACTAAAAATAAACTAAACGGCTATAACAGCTCTCGTATCTTGTGGAATTGAATTCGAGCTACAACTCACTGACAAAGCAAGCGTAGTCAGAAAGTTGAGTACCCCTAGATAAGACACAGTAGGCATCTGATTGTCGCTACCACGCCAATCTAGTTGCCTTTGTGGGGGTCTCACAACGAAGCTATTCGCTTCTGTTCAGCCGCCTATTTTGTCTAGGAGTTGCTTCCACAGTCTAGGGATAGACTGTGGAAGGTTGGAAATAAAACGAGTGCAACTCGTGTCAAACAAACAGTCTAGGAATAGACTGTGGAAGGTTGGAAATGAAACGAGTGTCCTCGTGTCAAGAAGAAGCTTTTATATCTTGTGTAATTGAATTCGGACTACGAGCTGTGCAAAAAAGATAGTTTTTCCTAGAACTTGAAGTTCTTCGTCAAAACTCCTATTTTTGCTTTGCTCGCTTAACGTCCTCATATCTTAATAAAGGAGAAAAAATGAGTTCAGGCAAAATTACTCAGGTTGTTGGTCCGGTCGTTGATGTGGCATTTTCGGCTGACGATAAACTTCCTGAGATCAACAATGCACTTGTCGTTTATAAGAACGATGAATCAAAACAAAAAGTCGTACTTGAAGTTGCCTTGGAGCTAGGTGATGGTGTCGTTAGAACCATTGCCATGGAATCAACAGACGGCTTGACTCGTGGCATGGAAGTGCTAGACACTGGACGTCCAATTTCTGTCCCGGTTGGGAAAGAAACGCTGGGTCGTGTCTTCAATGTCCTAGGTGATACCATTGACCTAGAAGCACCCTTTGACGAGTCGGTAGAACGCCAGCCGATTCATAAAAAAGCTCCGACCTTTGATGAATTGTCAACGGCAACAGAAATTTTAGAAACAGGAATTAAGGTTATTGACCTCTTGGCTCCCTATTTGAAAGGTGGTAAGGTTGGTCTCTTTGGTGGTGCGGGAGTTGGTAAAACCGTCCTCATCCAAGAACTGATCCACAATATCGCTCAAGAACACGGTGGCATCTCTGTATTTACCGGTGTTGGAGAACGAACCCGTGAAGGAAATGACCTTTACTGGGAGATGAAAGAATCTGGCGTTATCGAAAAGACAGCTATGGTCTTTGGTCAGATGAATGAGCCACCGGGAGCTCGGATGCGGGTTGCCTTGACCGGACTGACCATTGCGGAGTACTTCCGTGATGTGGAAGGTCAGGACGTGCTCTTGTTTATCGATAATATCTTCCGTTTCACGCAGGCTGGTTCAGAAGTATCTGCCCTCCTTGGACGGATGCCATCAGCCGTTGGTTATCAACCGACCTTGGCGACTGAAATGGGACAATTGCAGGAGCGGATTACCTCAACCAAGAAAGGTTCGGTTACCTCTATCCAAGCGATCTACGTCCCAGCTGATGACTATACCGATCCAGCGCCAGCAACAGCCTTCGCCCACTTGGATTCGACCACCAACTTGGAACGGAAGTTGACCCAGTTGGGAATTTATCCAGCCGTAGATCCCCTTGCTTCCAGCTCTCGTGCCCTCGCACCTGAAGTCGTAGGAGAAGAGCACTATGCGGTCGCTATGGAGGTCAAACGCGTCTTGCAACGTTACCAAGAATTACAGGATATTATTGCCATCTTGGGTATGGATGAATTGTCTGAAGAGGAAAAGACCTTGGTTGGTCGCGCTCGTCGGATTCAATTCTTCCTATCACAGAACTTCAACGTTGCTGAGCAGTTTACTGGCATGCCAGGTTCTTATGTACCGGTTGCAGAAACGGTGCGTGGCTTTAAAGAAATCTTGGATGGGAAGCATGACCAGTTACCAGAAGATGCCTTCCGTAATGTAGGATCTATTGATGACGTGATTGCAAAAGCAGCCAAAATGGGATTTTAGAGGTGTTTTATGGCACAAATGACAGTCCAAATTGTAACGCCAGATGGTATTCGTTATGATCACCATGCGGCTTTCGTACTGGTTCGGACAACAGAAGGTGAGCTAGGAATCTATCCGGGACACGTTGAGCTGATTGCTGTTCTGGCGATTGATGAAATCAAGGTGCGCCGGATTGATGATGAAAACCATGTAGACTGGATTGCAGTCAATGGTGGGATTATCGAAGTTTCTAAAGACCTGATTACCATTGTTTCGGATTCAGCAGAACGGGCGCGTGATATTGATGTCAGTCGTGCGGAACGAGCGAAACTCCGTGCGGAAAAAGCTCTGGAAGAAGCCCAAAATGCCCATAATATTGACATGGAAAAACGGGCAGCCATTGCCTTGCAACGCGCGATTAACCGAATCCGTGTCGGGAATAAGTAAGAGTAGACTGACTAGTCAACATCATCCCTACACACATCAAAAGCAAACAGTTGGTTTTTGGAGAGTAGAAAGAGAAGAGAGGTTAGGAAATAGCCTCTTTTTCCTCGTTGTCGAACTACGGTATTTTTTTTGAAATTTTTGGTATAATAGAAACATGGTTTTATCATTAGTAACGATTTGTAGCCATCTCTTGTTTATTTACCTAGCTCATCATCTGCTACTGTCAGTAGTAGACTGGTCGAAATGGTTAAAAGGGACGGCGGAGCAACAGCGAAATATTCAACTCTTTATGATATTTTTAGCGATTGCCTTGGGCTACTTGGTATCGGCTTTCTTTTTGGATCTTTTATCCATCGGCCGAAACATAGCGGAAGTCTTTCGCTAGGACTATTATACTCAGAGAAAATCAAAAATGGACGCTCGTCAACTATATGGAGATAGTGGAAGATGGGAAATGGGATTAGCGTAGCTAATTTCCTCGCACAGGATCATTTTGGCTTTCAAGAGTCTTATACATGTATTTAGACTTGTTGCGAAAAGACAGTCGATTAGAAAATAGAATTAAAGGAACGATCAATGGATAAAATTATTGTTAGAGGTGGAAAGATGCGTCTGGAAGGTCAAGTGGTTATTGAAGGGGCTAAGAATGCAGTATTGCCCTTGCTAGCGGCTACTATTCTAGCCAGTGAGGGGCAGTCACGACTATCGAATGTCCCCATCTTATCAGATGTTTTTACCATGAATCATGTGGTGAGTGGTTTAGGTGCTAGCGTTGCCTTTCACCAAGAGGAAAATGAGATTATCGTTGATGCCAGAGGGGATCTTGGCAGCGAAGCGCCCTATAAGTATGTCAATCAAATGCGGGCTTCTATCGTAGTTTTGGGTCCTATTTTGGCGCGCAATGGCTACGCCAAGGTATCTATGCCCGGTGGCTGTACCATTGGTAGTCGGCCGATTGACTTACATTTAAAAGGTCTGGAAGCCATGGGTGCCAGTATTCATCAGCGGGCTGGTTATATTGAAGCGCGTGCAGAACGTTTGCAAGGGGCTCATCTCTATATGGATTTTCCAAGTGTAGGGGCAACGCAGAACTTGATGATGGCAGCAACTCTGGCTGAGGGGACGACCGTGATTGAAAATGCGGCGCGTGAACCAGAAATTGTTGATTTGGCTATTTTCCTAAACAAAATGGGAGCAAGAGTGAAGGGGGCAGGTACGGAGACGATTACGATTAAAGGTGTTTCGGTACTACATGGTGCTGATCACCAAGTCGTTCAAGACCGTATTGAGGCAGGAACCTTTATGGTGGCAGCTGCCATGACGGGTGGGAATGTCCTGATCAAGGATGCCATTTGGGAGCACAATCGTCCCTTGATTTCTAAAATGCAGGAAATGGGTGTCGAGGTGAGCGAGGAAGAAGCAGGTATTCGTATCCGTTCATCCGTTGAAAGATTGAAGCCGGTGACAGTTAAAACCCTACCCCATCCAGGGTTTCCGACGGATATGCAGGCTCAATTTACAGCCCTCATGGCGGTGGCTAAGGGTGAGTCAACCATGATTGAGACTGTGTTTGAAAATCGCTTCCAACATTTGGAAGAATTGCGCCGCATGGATTTGCACTCTGATATTCTGCGTGATACAGCTATTATTACAGGGGGAAATCCACTTCAGGGAGCAGAAGTCATGTCCACAGACTTGAGAGCCAGTGCAGCCTTGATTCTGACAGGATTAGTCGCAGAAGGTGTTACAACGGTTGGGAAACTGACACATCTTGATCGTGGCTACTATCATTTCCATGAAAAGCTAGCGGCTCTAGGGGCAGATATCGAACGTATCGAGGGAGAGGGAGAAGACTAATGGATCAGAAAGAAAGTCTACGCTTTATCAGCAACCAATTATTGTTGATCCTCCTTATTGTTCTTTTAGCGCTCATCATGTTTGCGATTGGCCTGATGGTTGGTTATGGCGTGATTGGCGACGGGGACAATATCTGGGCTATTTTATCTGCCGAAAAATGGCAGGAATTGATCGGAAAGTTTACAGGAAAGTAGGAGCGAGCGAGAAGATTGGGAAGAGTTCTTGCTTCTATCGGGCTGTTGAAGGCAGAGTTTAAAAGGCAAAAGCTGCTGACATCAGCTGATGAGAATCCACTCAACCTAAACGATCCAAAAACATTGAGAGGCGAGGATATTTGTTCTAGCCTCTTTACTCGAATCTCAATAGGAGAATTATGGCAAAGAAAAAAAGAAAAAAGCAGAGTATTAGTCTGGTCAGTTTTCTGCTTACCCTTTCACTGATCGTAGGAGGCTATTTTCTAACAGAGAATCCAACTCAAGTCGCACATGAGCAGGTCACAAGGACGGGAAGTAATGCCCACGTGCCTCCAGAGGAGTTGGCTAGTTCTGTTTTGACCGATACGGTAAGAAAACAGCTAGGTACAGATGTCGTCTATAATGGAGCGGGTGCCTTTATCGTCAATGGGAATCGAACCAAACTTGATGCTTCTGTGGCAAGCAAGCCCTATGCGGAGAATAAGACCAAGACTGCACAGGGTAAAATAGTTCCAACAGTGGGGAATGCCCTATTAAGCAAGGCAACCCGTCAGTATCAAAAGCGTGAAGAGACCGGAAATGGGACCACTAGCTGGAAGCCTGCGGGCTGGCATCAGCTCACAAATTTAGAAGGTGAGTACAATCACGCTGTTGACAGAGGGCACCTGCTAGCCTATTCCTTGGTCGGTGGGCTGAAAGGCTATGATGCCTCTACCAGCAATCCTAAAAATATAGCTGTTCAGACTGCTTGGTCTAATCAATCCAATCGCCACGATGCAACAGGGCAGAACTATTTTGAAACTCAGGTGCGTAGAGCCCTCGATCAAAACAAACGAGTGCGGTATCGTGTGACCCTGATTTATCAATCCGCAGAAGACTTGGTGCCTGTCGGCAGTCACTTGGAAGCCAAGGCAGCAGATGGCAGTCTTGAGTTCAACGTCTTTGTCCCCAACGTACAACAAGGCATAACGATCGACTATTACAGTGGGAAAATTAAGATACGAGAGCGTTAAGCGAGCAAAGCAAAAATAGGAGTTTTGACGCAGAACTTCAAGTTCTAGGAAAAACTATCTTTTTTGCACAGCTCGTAGCTCGAGTTCAGTTACATAAGATACAAAGCCCGTAAAAAACTCAAAGCGCACTCCTTTATGTAATAACAGTCACTTCCCTGACTGTTATTACTGTACCTGTAAAGCAGGCATAGCCTGCAACAGCTACGGCAAACTAGGAAATCTGACGCAGACACTAGATAGTTTGCTTCACAAACTTCTATTTCCCGCCTCTAAAGGTATCCTATACCTTTAGAGCTAGGAAGATTTATACCTAAAGGTAGCCATACCTGTAATCAGCTAAAGCTGAAACAGTTATGTCTCTTTTTCGCACAGAGTTTAGGGCGTGTTCAGTTAAGATACGAGGACGTTAAAAAAGCGACAGAAAATTAGGAAACATGACGAAGAAGTGTAGCTTCTAGGAATGTTTATCTATTTTCCGAGCTTTTAGTCCGAGTTCAGTTACATAAGATACAAAGCCCGTAAAAAACTCAAAGCGCACTCCTTTATGTAATAACAGTCACTTCCCTGACTGTTATTACTGTACCTGTAAAGCAGGCATAGCCTGCAACAGCTACGGCAAACTAGGAAATCTGACGCAGACACTAGATAGTTTGCTTCACAAACTTCTATTTCCCGCCTCTAAAGGTATCCTATACCTTTAGAGCTAGGAAGATTTATACCTAAAGGTAGCCATACCTGTAATCAGCTAAAGCTGAAACAGTTATGTCTCTTTTTCGCACAGAGTTTAGGGCGTGTTCAGTTAAGATACGAGGACGTTAAAAGCACACAGTGAAAATAGGAGTATTTATACCTAAAGGTAGCCACATCTGTAACTAGCTAAAGCTAGAACATCTGTGTCTCTTTTTTCCGAGCTTTTAGTCCGAGTTCAATTCCAAGTTACGAGAGTGTTTGACACGAGGACACTCGTTTTATCTCCCACCTTCAACAGTCTATCCCCAGACTGTTGAAGCGAGCAAAGCATACCCCCTTTATGTAATAACAGTCACTTCCCTGACTGTTATTACCATATCCGTAAGTGGACATAGTCCACAACAGCTACGGCAAACTAGGAGTTTTGACGCAGAACCTAGAGGGGAGTTTGCTTCGCAAACTTCTATTTCCCGTCTCTAAAGGTATCCCATACCTTTAGAGCTAGGAAGATTTGTACCTAAAGGTAGCCGTATGACTATAAAACCAGCCCTTGCAAAGCAAGGGCTGGTCAATTGCTTAGATTAGTATCTAATGGTATATGCAGTGGTGTGAGAAAGGCTAGAAATTAATCTTTACTCAATTTGAAAGCATCTTTTATCGATGCTTTTTATTTATTTTATCTGCATAGTCACAAAGCAGCAAACCGGTACTTAATAAAAGACCTCCAAATAGTAAATCTCCTTTTAATACATAATATGCTGCAAGTAATTCAATGAGAATTCCTACCAAGGATAAAATATCAAAAAAAGAATGTTTCATAGCTACACGCCCATAAAATAATCATCAAAACCTAGTGCACCTAAAGGACTAATTGTTCTAGCTAATTGTCCTCTAAGCATAGGAGCCATTCCCAAATAAACTGCTTTTGTCATACCTAATCTTATTTCACATTGACGCGCAACATATCTTCCTAACTCATAATTAGCCTTACCTAAAGTAATTGCTCCAATGGCTATTCCAATTACTGCACTTATCGAAATACTTCTATCTTCACCGACAGGTGCTATCATATTATTGAGCAATAAAGCTTGTTCATCATCAGAAAGTTCATTATTACGTGCCCTTCTTAGTATTTCTTCAGAAAGACCAAAATGAGGTTCAAATGAAGAAACATATGTTTCCGAAGTAACAACATCTTGATGAACAACCTCGTTAGCATATACAGCCATAGCGCTAGAAGAAATCATCGGAAAAATAGTTATTACCGCAACTAAAATTGTAAAACATTTCATTTTCAAATTTTTCATCATTCTTTCCTTCTTTATTTTTAATCGACTCCCAAAGCTACAACCCAACAAATAACCTCCTTTCTAACATAATCTTAGTTTTAACATCTCCAATATACCATAAATATATTTTAATACAAGTCTATTTTTTAAAAAATATTTATGTTATAATGGAATAGTTGGAGCTTTAAGTGTTGAAACCAAAGATTCTAAGATAAAAAAGGTGGGAGGATTGTAAAGTCCTCCTACCTTTTTATAATAATCAGATGAATTTAGCCTATTTTTTGAAAAAAATGCTAGTTTTGGCGAAAAAAGCGGAAAAATCGTTGACAAAACATCAGATGAATTATACAATAAAGATACAACAAAAGCGCTTTCAAAAAATGTTGTAGAATCATTAAAGAAAACAGGAGATTTTCCCATGGATAAAACAGTTGAACAAAGAACAGCTGATGTTACCTACAACCGTGCGAAAATGTGGCAGATTATTTTATTTGCTATGAACAATACCTCAACCAATATTTATTTGGTTGCCTTTAGTTTTGTAACGTATTTTTCAACGGGTGTCCTTGGCCTAGCCGTGCTTTTTGTAAGTCAGTTGATGGGCTATATTCGGATATTTGATGGCTTTATTGACCCTGCAATCGGTGTTTTAATTGATAAGACCGATACGAAATTCGGGAAGTATCGTCCCATTTTGATTTTGGGAAATGTGATTACTGCCCTATCATTTGTCTTCTTGTTTAATATTCATCATTTTGGAAGTGCGTTAACCATGCCCCTGTTTGTCGCTGCCTTGCTTGTCCATAAGATTGGTTATTCCTTGCAGCAGACCATAACCAAGGCAGGTCAAACAGCCTTGACAAATGATCCCAAACAACGTCCGCTGTTTAATGTGGTTGATGGGATTATGACAGCTGTACTATTTTCCGGAAGTCAGATTATCATTTCGAGCTTCCTAGTTCCAAAACATGGTGGCTTTACAGAAAGTTTCTTCACGGAATTGATGCTAGGTGTCATTTTGATCTCGGCAGTCTTAGCAATTCTTGCGGTTATCGGAATCTGGCAGAAAGATAATAAAAAATTCTTTGGTCTGGGAGAGGAAAAAACACAAAAAACAGCCCTTAAAGACTACTGGAAAATTATCAAGGGGAACCGCCCCTTGCAAGTCTTGTCTCTCTCAGCGGCTCTTGTCAAATTCGTTACGCAGTTGCTTAGTGATTCGGTTGTCATTGTGATGTTGTTTGGGATTTTATTTGGAAATTACGCCCTTTCAGGAGCGATTTCGGGTCTGATGGTCATTCCAAATATTCTGGTTATCGTTTCAGCAGCAAGCATTGCTCGGACAAAGGGCTTGCGTAGAGCCTATGTGACCTGTTTACAAATTGGGATTGTAGTGATGTTATTGCTAGGAGCCTTGCTTTACTTTGGTGATATTAAATCCCTTGACCTCGCCAAATGGAACCTCTACACGATTGCCTTTGTTGTCCTGTATGCTTTGCGCTACTTTGCGACAGCACCTGCTGGTCTGGTCTTGACTATGGGGGCAGATATTTCCGACTATGAAACATCTGTTTCCGGTCGCTATGTGTCTGGGATGATTGGAACCATCTTCTCCTTGACGGATTCGATTGCTTCTTCATTTGCCCCAATGGTAGTTGGATTTGTCTTAGCAGGCATTGGCTTTGCAAAAGAATACCCAACCGCTGATACACCTCTAACCCCAAGTTTGAAAGGTGCGATTATTGCCCTGCTAGTCTTTATTCCAGTAGCCATGCTTGTCATTTCATTGATTTTGATGAAGTTCTACAAGCTGGATCAAGTGACAATGGCACAGGTTCAAGAAAAAATCCATGTCATGAAAGCAGCCAAAGACGAAGAACGCGTCAAAGCAATTGGGAAAAATGTACCGCTGTCAGATATGGACTATGTAGATATAACACAGTATGAAATATAAGATACGAGGGCGTAAGCAACTCCTAGACAAAATAGGCGGCCGAACAGAAGCGGTTCGCTTCGTAGTGAGACCCCCACAAAGGCAACTAGATTGGCGTGTTAGCGCCAATCAGATGCCTACTGTGATATTTATCAATTTACTAAACTTTTTGACTACGCTTTGTCAGTGAGTTGTAGCCCGAGTTCAGTTATATAAGATACAAAGCCCGTTAAGAACTCAAAGCGAAAATAGCAAATTTGACGCAGAAACTTTAGTTTCGAGGAGAATTTGTACCTAAAGGTAGCCCCACCTGTAAGCAACTAAAATTGCAACAGTTGCGTCTCTTTTTCGCACAGAGTTTAGGGCGTGTTCAATTTCAAGATACAAAGGGCGTAAAAAGCGACCATACCACATCTACACAAGAAACAAGCCCGCAACAGCTACGGCAAACTAGCAAATCTGACGCAGAACCTTTGGATAAGAGTTCGCCGTGCTCCCTCTTCTTATAGAAATAGGAGGAAAGAATGAAAAAAATCGTAGGATTAGGAGAGATATTACTACGCCTCTCTCCTCCAAATTATCAGACAATGGTTCAAGCAAGTCGTTTAGAATGTCAGTTTGGCGGGTCGGAATTAAATGTCTTGGCAACCTTAGCCCAGCTAGGACATGCTACGTCCTTGATTTCCGCAATTCCGGATAATGAACTGGGAAAGATGGCGGAGCATTTTTTATTTGCCCGTCAGATTTGTCAGGACTATCTCATCAAAAGGGCAGGACGTTTGGGGCTGTATTATTACCAGAAAGGATTTTCTGTCCGAGCCAGTCAAGTCATCTATGATCGGGATTTTTCATCTTTTTCCCGCTCAAGCTATGACGACTATCACTTCGATCATGTGTTTGATCAGGTGGACTGGTTCCATGTCAGTGGGATTACGGCAGCGCTGAATGAGGCAACCTACGACTTGACCTATCGCTTGATGACCTTAGCGAGGGAAAAAGGAGTGAAGATTTCCCTAGATCTCAATTATCGGGCAACCTTATGGGCTTCCTTTCAAGAGGCACGGGAACGCCTTTCTCCTCTGGTGCAACTAGCTAATATCTGTATTGGACTAGAACCGATCCTCTTGCTGGATGAACAGGGGCGCGATCTGAAAGATGAGTTGCAGCTACTGCCTCCCTATGATGATCGAGCTAGTTTGAGAAAAGTGTTAGCAGCCATTGAGGAGCGCTATCAGCTGGATGGGATTGCCTTTACCCAAAGGGAGATGGGCTATTCAAATCAATACCAACTCAAGGCCTTTTTATACCAGAATGGTAGCCTATACGAAACAGATAAGGAGACGATTCAAGTTTTGGATAGGGTTGGAACGGGTGATGCCTTTACGGCAGGCATTATCCACGGCTGTGTCAATGAGCTAGCTAGTCAAAAAGTAGTAGAGATTGCCATGGCAAGTTTTGTCTTTAAGCATACCATTGAGGGGGATGTTAATGTGATGACGCCGTCTGATATTGACCGATTGCTCGCGCATGAATCCTATGAAATCAAAAGGTGATTTTCCCTATAACCACATTTGACGCTGGAAATGCTAGCTAGAGCAAGACCGATTGCTCATCACTAGAAATAGAAAGAAGGTAGAATATGTTATATCCGATCAATACAAAAACTAGAAGAGTGCAGAGTTTGAATGGTGTCTGGCGCTTCAAGCAAGGGAGTGGCGATCCGCAAGTCGCTTTGGACAACAATGAAGTTATGGTAGTACCAACCTCTTTCAATGACGTGCTAGTAGACAAAGAGAAGCGTTCCTATATTGGGGACAGCTGGTATGAGACAGATTGCGTAGTTCCGAAAGTGGGAGACCAGGAAGAATGGGTACTGCGCTTTGGCTCTGTCACCCATCATGCGACTGTCTATGTGAATGGCATTCTCCTTGGAGAGCATAGGGGTGGGTTTACACCATTTGAGTTGGTCGTTCCAGCAAGATTCTATCAGGAAGAAAGTATCCGGTTAACCGTTTGCGTCAACAACGAATTGAATAATAGAACCTTGCCGGTTGGAAATCTGATGGAAGAAGTCCAAGAAGATGGATCTATTCGGAAAAGAATGCTGGAGAATTTTGATTTTTATAATTATGCAGGTATTCATCGAAATGTCCATCTCTTTACACGTCCGAAAAACCATATCCGAGATATTGTGATTACCAGTCAGCTATCAGATGATTTGTCGGAAGCCTCCGTAGAGGTGATGGTCGAGACGGTAGAGGCAGTGGATACCGTTCGGATTCAGATTTTTGACGAAGAAAAACAAGAGGTTGCGGAGCTAGAAAATGGTCGGGTTACTCTTAAACAGCCACGCCTCTGGGAGGTCTTGGACGCTTATCTGTACACTGCGCGTGTAGAATTGTGGGCAGATGGTCAGCTCCTTGATACCTATACAGAACCTTTTGGTATCCGTAGTGTCACTGTGAAAGATGGGCAGTTTTTCATTAACCACAAACCCTTCTACTTTAAGGGCTTTGGCAAGCACGAAGATACCTATATCAACGGACGCGGGCTGAATGAAGCAGCCAATCTGATGGATTTGAATTTACTAAAAGCGATCGGTGCTAACTCCTTTAGGACATCACACTACCCCTATTCTGAAGAGATGATGCGCTTAGCAGACCGCATGGGGATTGTCGTCATTGACGAAGTTCCAGCAGTCGGTCTGTTCCAACAATTTAGCGCAGCCTTGGATTTGATGGGAGAAAATAAGGAACGACAGAACACATGGGAAGTAATGCAGACAAAGGCTGCCCATGAACAGGTCATTGATGAGCTAATAAAGCGAGATAAGAACCACCCGTCAGTGGTCATGTGGGTGGTGGCAAATGAGCCAGCCAGTCATGAAACAGGAGCGAGAGCCTATTTCAAACCATTGATTGAGCGCATGAGAGATAGCGATCCACAACGCCGTCCTGTTACACTGGTCAATATTATGGTCGCGACACCCGATAAGGACGAGGTGATGGATCTGGTTGATGTGATTTCCTTAAACCGCTACTACGGCTGGTATGTACATCATGGCGATTTGGCAAAAGCAGAGCAGGGGCTAAGCGCTGAATTAAAGCAGTGGCAAGACCTATACCCAGACAAACCTATTTTAGTAACGGAGTATGGTGCGGATACCTTACCAGGTTTGCAGTCAATGTGGGATATTCCCTATACAGAGAGTTACCAAATAGATTACTATGAAATGAATCATCGGGTATTTGATACAGTTCCCAATCTGGTGGGAGAGCAGGTCTGGAATTTTGCGGATTTTGAGACCAATGTCATGCTGATTCGAGTGAAGGGAAATCACAAGGGACTCTTCTCAAGGAATCGTGAACCAAAACAGGTGGTCCGTGAATTTAAAAAACGCTGGACTGCTATTCCTAACTACCATTATAAGTCAAAATAAGCTATAATGAGGGTGGGACAGAAATCAGTAATGATACTTTAAAAAATCTTTTCAAACGTGGTCGGTCTTGGCTTGCCTTACCAAGGCTTACTTCTTAACTTGTTCTTTGGGGTTTAGTGAGTATAAAGTCTAGATTTCGTTGTCTTTCCCACAAGGTTAAGAGGGCTTATCGGCGAGAGATAGTGATCGTCCATAAACCAACGATTCTGAGTTTTAATGGTTGGATTTTGGTATCCAGTAGTGCTCATTTGATGCTGGAACACTAGATTAAACGAATCAAGCTGTAAAATAGACCGAAGTGGGGATTTTTTCCAGTCTCAAGGAGGAATAGGAATGTCAAAACCTTTGGTTGAAAAAACAGCAGATCGCTTATTGGAGTTAATTTTGGAACGTGGCTATGTTGTAGGAGATAAGCTACCCAATGAGTATGAATTGGCGCAGGATTTGGAAGTTGGGCGTTCGACGATTCGAGAAGCTGTTCGGAGCCTAGCAACACGCAATATTTTAGAGGTGCGTCAGGGATCAGGAACCTATATCAGTTCTAAAAAGGGAGTTTCCGAGGATCCTCTAGGCTTCTCTCTGGTTCGAGATCGTATCAAATTAACGACGGATTTGTTTGAATTGCGCTATCTTCTGGAGCCTCGAATTGCCGAGAGAGTAGCACAGTTTGCCTCTGATGAGGACATTGCCCGCTTGGAAGAGGTCGTGGATGCTATCGAAGATGCCGTTCATCGTGGTGATGAAGCCCACTTGGAACTTGATGTCCAGTTCCATAGCATGTTAGCAGAGATGAGTGGCAATATTGCCATGATGAGTTTGATACCGGTTATCAATCAGTCCATTCATCTGATCAATGAAAATTATACAAATCGTCAGATGAAATCAGAGAGCCTAAAAGCCCACCGCAATATTTTGTCAGCAATCCAGAACCGGCATCCAGTAGCGGCGTATGATAGCATGATAGCCCATATAGTCGCTGTCAGACAGAGTGTTTTGACGGAATGGTTTGATAAAGATTTAACGCTTCATGGTTTAAATCCAAAAGAAAAATAGGATAAAAGATAAGTCTTCAAGTAAGGATTGAGGACTTATCTTATTTTTTTATGATCTTTTTCTTGACAAATCATCAGATGAATTATATACTGTAATCATAGTGATAGCGTTTTCTGGTGAAAGGAGAAACCATGTTACAACAGTTAAAAGAAAATTACTTTTTCGCAGTCATTCGCGGAAAAGATGAGAATGACGCGCTAGAGATTGCTCGGCATGCCATTCTTGGTGGAATAAAAAATATAGAAATAACCTTTTCAACTCCCAATGCAGCTAAGGTCATCCATGATTTGAACCAAGAGTTCTCAGATGATTTGTCTGTTATCGTGGGTGCAGGGACAGTGATGTCGACTGCTTTGGCTCAAGAGGCTATTGAGGCAGGAGCCCAATTCTTGGTCAGCCCACACTTTTCTAAAGCGATCCAAGCAGTAGCAGCAGAACACGAGGTTCTGTATTTCCCAGGATGTGCAACGGCAACGGAAATCGTATCTGCCCAGACAGCAGGGTGTCCGATTATCAAGCTCTTCCCTGGAGGGGTCTTGGGACCGAATTTTATCAAAGACATTCATGGGCCCATTCCAGAGGTCAATCTGATGCCATCAGGTGGCGTTTCGGTTACCAACGTTGCGGCTTGGAAAAAGGCAGGCGCGTGTGCCGTTGGAATTGGTTCAGCCCTTGCGAGCAAGGTGGCTGATGCTGGTTATAGGAGTGTGACAGAGATTGCCCAGTCCTTTGTAAAAGCAGTGGAGGAGTGATATGACCTTTAATGATGCTTCTTTTATGTTGAAAAATCAACCTGCTCATCGCTTGTATGAGCAAATCAAGGATCTGCCTATCTATGACTTTCACTGTCACTTAGACCCGAAAGAGATCTATCAGGATCAGGTCTATGACAATATTGTGGATTTATGGCTGGGTGGTGACCACTATAAATGGCGCTTGATGCGGGCGAACGGAATTTCAGAAGAAGAAATTACAGGATCAGCTTCCAAGCTTGCCAAGTTCAAGGCGTGGGCAAAGACAGTCAGCAGGGCTTATGGCAATCCGCTCTACCATTGGAGCCATTTAGAATTAAAGCAGGTTTTTGGAGTGAGCGAGCTTCTGACTGAGGAAAATGCAGAAGAGCTATATGAACGCTTAAATACCTTTTTACGAGAAGAACAGATCAGTCCCAGAAAGCTGATTAAGGCTGCCAAGGTGGCATTTATCGGCACAACTGACCATCCCTTGGATGACTTGGAATGGCATCAACGCTTAGCAGCTGATACCAGCTTTGAGACGGTTGTAGCACCGACCTTCCGACCAGATGAAGCCTTTATTGAACACCGGAATTTTAAAGATTTTGTCCATCTTTTGGAACAAAAAACAAAGCGGACGATTGACAGTTTTGCTAGCTTGGTTGCTGCTTTAGGAGATCGGGTTGCCTATTTCGCCCAAGCAGGTTGCTTGGCAAGCGATATTAGTTTTACCGAGATTTGCTTTGAACTGGCAAGTAAAGAGGAGTTGGACGATTTGCTGCAGGCTGCCTTGGCGGGGCAGACACTGCGTATCTCTGATATTCGAAAATGGCAGACAGCAGTCTTTGTGGAATTGTGCCGCCTCTACAAGCAGTATGGTCTTGTGACACAGGTGCATTTTGGCGCTCTGCGCAATAATCATACGGGCTTGTTCGAGCGCCTCGGTGCAGATGTTGGAGTGGATTCGATCGGAGATCAGATAGCCCTCACTAGCCATCTTAATCAGCTTTTGGATCATCTAGTACAGACAGATAGTCTGCCAAAGATGATTTGGTATAACCTAAATCCGACCTACAATATTCCCCTAGCCAATACCCTAGCTAATTTCCAAGCCAATGAACAAGAGCATAAAAGCCAGCTGCAATTTGGAGCAGGCTGGTGGTTTAACGATACAAAGCTGGGCATGATTGACCAGATGAACGCCTATGCAGAGCAGGGAATGCTAGCGAATTTTGTCGGCATGCTGACGGACTCACGGAGTTTCTTGTCCTACCAGCGGCACGACTACTTTAGAAGAATCTTGGCTTCATACCTTGGGCAATGGATAGTAGATGAGGAAGTGCCAGAAGACTATCAGGAGTTAGGACAGGTGGCAGAAGCTATTTCTTACTATAATGCGAAACAATTTTTTGAAAAATAATGAGGTAATAAGATGAAAATGTCTTTTCGTTGGTACGGGAAAAAAGATCCTGTGACCCTAGCAGAAATCAAAGCAATTCCCGGCATGCAGGGAATTGTGACAGCGGTTTATGATGTTCCAGTTGGTCAGGCATGGCCCTTGGAAAAACTGCTAGAATTGAAAAAAATGGTAGAAGATGCCGGTCTTGAAATCACTGTGATTGAATCGATCCCAGTGCATGAAGACATCAAGCAGGGGAAAGCCAATCGTGATGCCTTGATTGAAAATTATAAGACCTCCATCAAAAACGTTGGTCTTGCTGGGATTCCAGTCGTATGTTACAATTTTATGCCAGTTTTTGACTGGACCCGCTCTGATTTGCATCACCCTCTTCCTGATGGCTCCACCTCCCTCGCCTTTCTGAAAGAAGACTTGGCAGGAGTTGACCCTGTGGCAGATGATTTGAACTTGCCGGGATGGGATTCTTCTTATTCTAAGGATGAAATGAAAGCGATTATTGAAAATTACCGCCAGAATATTTCTGAAGAAGACCTCTGGGAAAATCTAGCTTACTTTATTCAAGCGATTATGCCGACCGCAGAAGCTGCTGGTGTGAAGATGGCGATTCACCCAGATGACCCCCCGTATGGTATCTTTGGACTTCCACGTATTATAACTGGTCAAAAGGCAGTAGAGCGTTTCCTTGATCTATATGATTCGCCGACTAATGGTATCACCATGTGTGTAGGATCTTACGCTTCTGATCCTAAAAATGATGTCCTTGCGCTGACTGAATATGCCTTGAAGCGTAACCGTATCAACTTTATGCATACCCGCAATGTCACGGCAGGAGATTGGGGCTTCCAAGAAACCGCCCATCTATCCCAGGCAGGTGATATTGATATGAACGGAGTTGTGAAATTGCTCGTTGCCCATGATTGGCAGGGAGCCCTGCGTCCTGACCATGGTCGTAGGATCTGGGGAGACCAGACCCAGACACCGGGCTACGGGCTTTACGACCGAGCTTTAGGGGCGACTTATTTCAATGGCCTCTATGAAGCCAATATGATAGCAGCAGGCAAGGTGCCGGATTTTGGGATTCGGGCTAAGACCCTAGGGAAAAAATAGGAGGTAGACAGATGACAAAAGTGATTGAATTTAAGGATAAGGTTGTCGTGATTACAGGCGCTGGAGGTGTCCTCTGTGGCTACTTGGCAAAAGAATTTGCTAAGGCGGGTGCCAAGGTTGCCCTCCTTGATTTGAATGAAGCAGCTGCTCAGGTCTTTGTGGATGAGATTGAAGCAGCAGGCGGTGTAGCAAAAGCCTACAAATCAAATGTCTTATCCAAGGAGAATCTGGAAGAAGTCCGTAGACAAGTATTGGCAGACTTAGGTCCTACCGACATCTTGGTCAACGGTGCTGGAGGGAACAATCCCAAGGCAACCACCGATAATGAATTTCACGAAGTGGGCTTACCGAGTGAGACCAAGACCTTCTTTGATTTAGATGAAGCGGGTATCAATTTTGTCTTTAACTTGAACTACCTTGGAACCCTGCTTCCTACTCAAGTTTTCGCGCAGGATATGATCGATCGTAAAGGGGCAAATATCATCAATATTTCGAGTATGAACGCCTTTACACCGCTGACAAAAATTCCAGCCTACTCAGGCGCCAAAGCAGCGATTAGCAATTTCACCCAGTGGTTGGCTGTGCATTTTTCAAAGGTCGGTATCCGTTGCAATGCGATCGCACCGGGCTTCCTCGTCACCAATCAGAATCGTGGGCTACTCTTTGATGAGACAGGGCAACCAACTGCGCGTGCCAATAAAATCTTGACCAATACCCCAATGGGGCGCTTTGGCGAGGCAGAAGAATTGGTCGGTGGTGTTTTCTTCCTAGCAGATGAAAACCTCGCTAGCTTTGTAAATGGAGTAGTTCTCCCTATTGACGGTGGTTTCTCGGCCTATTCTGGAGTATAAGTATGAAAGCAGACTATGTATTTTGTATCGATTCAGATGGCTGTGCCATGGATACCATGACCTATAAGCACCAGTTGTTTTTTGGCCCCTTGGCAGCAGATGTCTTTGAGATTGCAGATCGGAAAGCCTTTCTGGCAGAGTGGAACCATGTCAATCTCTATTCCAAAAGGAGGGGGATCAACCGTTTTGTTGGTCTAGTGACCGGTCTCAAATCTGCCGGTATGACAGGGATTGAGCAATTGGAGGCTTGGGTGGAGACGACTTCTTCCTTGTCCAATGCTTCCTTGGAAAAGGCCTTAGAAGCTACACCATCAGACGACCTCCAAAAGGCTCTGGACTGGTCTTTGCAGGTCAACCAGTCCATTAAAGACTATGACGGAGCAGTTCTCGCATTTGAGGAAGTACGAGAAACGCTGGCATTTCTAAAAACCAAAGGCAAGGTCTTCGTTGTCTCATCTGCTAATAAAGAGGCAGTGCTAGAAGAATGGCAAGACCAAGGCTTGCTGGAGTTTGTAGATGACCTCTATTGCCAAGACCGAGGCAAAAAAGAAGATGTCCTTGCTCATTTAATAGAAGAGGGATATGACCGTCATCAGATGTTGATGATTGGAGATTCACCGGGAGACTTGAAAGCTGCCGAACAAAACGGTGTGCACTTTTACCCAATATTGGTTGGAGCAGAAAAGACTTCCTGGGAACAACTACTACACACCTACAGCCAACGCTTCTTGAACAAGGAGTGGACGAAAGAATTAGAAGGGGCATTGGCAGCCCAATTTTGGGAAAATCTAGAGGACTAGAATAATTCTCATATACTCAATGAAAATCAACAAGAGGGAGAAAGGAAGTTCACTCCTTTCTAATTTCAAGGGAGCAGGCTGAAAACCTCTATCGGAGTTTTTCAAAGTGTATCACTCATCGAAACAAGTTGACAACTATACAAGACGAGTGAACGAAGGAATAAAAATAGAAATGAACGGACGATATAGTTGTTTAGTTTACTTTTAGTACTAGCTCAAACAGTCTGGGGAGAGACTGTTTGAGGTGGGAAATAAAGAAAACAAAGTTTTCGTTAAAAGTCGCAGGTAGTTGTCTAGTTGATAACTAGACAAGTGATAGATAAGAAAAGTGTAACTTTTCTCAATAGTACAACTCAAGATACGAGAGCGTTAAGCAACTCCTAGACAAAATAGGAAATACGACGAAGAAGCTAGTGAGAGTTTGCTTCGCAAACTTCTATTTCCCGCCTCTAAAGGTATGCTATACCTTTAGAGCTAGGAGTATTTATCTTTTTGTCAGTGAGTTGTAGCTCAAGTTCAATTATACAAGATACAAGGGCGTTAGACGAGCAAAGCAAAAATAGGAGTTTTGACGAGTGAAAAGCTCCAGTGGAGGTTTTCAGCCTATTTCCTAAAGAACCATCATCAGCTAAAACTGAAACAGTTATCGCTCTTTTTTGCACAGCTCGTAGCCCGAGTTCAATTATACAAGACGAGTGAACGAAGGAATAAAAATAGAAATGAACGGACGATATCAACCTAGACAGAGAAGGAGGACATAGCATGGCAAGATTAGTTGATTTAAGTAAAAAGCCCTACAATTTAGATAGGGATCAAATTGATTGGGTAGAAAGGACACTCACCGAACTTTCAGATGAGGAGAAAATTGGGCAGTTATTTGTCAATCTCTTCTTCTTCGGCGGTGATGCCTTCAGCGGAAATACATTGACGAATAAGGAGATTATTGAGAAATACCATATCGGTGGTGCTCGTTATATGAATGGCAGTCCCGAACAAGTACAAGGCTTGATCAATGAGTTGCAGGCATCTTCTAAAGTGCCACTCTTGGTAGCTGCCAACTGTGACTCTGGTGGTGATGGTGCAGTCAAGGGAGGAACCTACATTTCCTCAGGTGCTCAATCAGAAGCAAGTCGTGATACCCGTGTACCATACTTGGCAGGTCTGGTTTCTGCGCGTGAAGAGACAGCCCTCGGTGTCAATGTCAATTTCGACCCATGTGTGGACATCTTGGAGAACTGGCGTAATACCATTGTCAATACCCGCTCTTACGGGACAACTGCAGAGGCTGTGATCCGCTACACCAGCGCTTACTTGGATGGACTGACAGCAGAGCGGGAAGTGATCCAATGTATCAAGCATTTCCCGGGTGACGGGACAGAAGAGCGTGACCAACACTTAGTGCTTGGTGTGAATGAACTCTCTCCAGAAGCATGGGAGGCTTCCTTTGGTCAGGTCTATCGCCACCATATTGAGCGTGGAGTAGAAATGATCATGGCGGGACACATTGCCCTTCCTTATTATCAACAGCAGCTCAACCCCGCCCTCAAAGATGAGGACATCCTACCAGCAACCTTGGCGCCAGAATTGATTGACGGGCTTTTAAAGACCAATCTTGATTTCAACGGCTTAGTCATTACAGATGCGAGCCACATGCTGGGAATGACAGCGGCAATGCGCCGGGAAGACTATGTTCCTGCTGCGATTGCTGCGGGTTGCGACATGTTCTTATTCTTCAATAATATGGAGGAAGACTTCCACTTTATGCTCAATGGCTATCGCAAGGGGATTATCTCCGAAGAGCGCTTGAATGATGCCGTCCGTCGGATTTTAGGTCTAAAGGCGAAGCTAAATCTCCACATCAAGCAGGCAGAAGGAAGGCTCCTTAAAGATGCCGAAGAACTCGCAATAATCGGTTGTGAAGAACATCTAGCATGGCAGAGAGAAGCCGCGGACAAGTCGATTACTCTTCTAAAAGATACGCAGGCAAACCTACCGATTAACCCAGAAAAGCATCGCCGTATCCGCCTCTACTATCTCGAGGGAGAAAAAGGTGGCATTATGGATGCGAGCAATGAGGTTGTCGATCACCTCAAGGCAGCCTTGGAGCGAAGAGGTTATGAAGTCACAGTCAATGACGGAGATAGCCGGATCAAAGGGGCGACCCTGACCTACCGTGATGAAGTTGATTTGGCACTGACTGTCGCAAATGTTGTCGGATACGGTGCGCAAAACAATTACCGTATTCAATGGAAGACAGCCATGGCAAATGAAGTCCCTTGGTACGTGCATGAAGTCCCGACAGTATTTGTCTCTTTCAACTATACGACCCACCTCCATGATGTCACAATGGTCAAAACTGCCATCAATGCCTACCACCATAACCCCAATACGATCGAAGCCCTCCTTGACAAACTAGAAGGAAAGGCTGATTTCCACGGTGTTCCGAATGAACACGTTTGGGCTAAGAAGTGGCAAGCGAAATTATAGAAGGTGGAAGAAAGCTGTCTCCACTTTCAGCCTTCTTCCGCAAAGAAACGAGAAGCTCTAGCACTCATACGAGTGTTAGAGTTTTTTTGTTCTTTCCTTTATTTTAACAACAAAATATACGCATAAGCATTTATATTTAAGCCCTTTGATATACTACATATATCAAAGGTTTGACTTACAGTCAAACCTTATAACTAACAGTCTTTAAAAAATATCACAAGAATAACCACAATATATTTGTTTAATTAACTAATATAATATATCAATATGTGAAATTGGGATTCGCTACCAAATGACATATATTGATATATTATATATACAGTATCGGTTTTTAGGCGCTTTGAAAGAGACGGTTAGTTGCTGAATTAGGAATAGGAGGAGAAAAGATGCAAAAAAATGAAGCATATGTTTAGAAATATGTGTTTTCCAGATACCTAATAGTAGGTAAAAGGGCTAGTCATAGCCGTTTAGTTTATTTTTTGTACTATCGAAACGAATCGCAGATAACTGGAGTACAGTAAGACGAGTTAACGAAGTAATAAAGATGCAAACTAAATGACGATATTCTTAGAAAAGATGAAGAAGTATTAGCTGAAGGGAGGAAAGTAGTCTTGGAAAAAAGAAACAATTTTTATGAGAGCTATACGTTTATCTGTAAAAAATGTGGATGCCAAGTAGTGACACAAAGCGGAATTCTTGATAGGCGAACAGTATTTTGTAGTAGTATTTGTAGCCGACGTTATTGGAGACATTCTGAACGACGAACGGGATCTCATAAAGGAGAGATAGCTAGTGACAGTTGTGATTAGTTTTTACCTGACTGCTTTATAGTTAGAGTGCATACTTCTTGTTGTTTCTAAATGACTGAATAATATAAATCAATTTACATTAAAATAGTATTCTATGTATGTTTTTTTGCATGTTCAAGGACAGTTTTTCCAAGATCTATTCCTTATACCATGTTTTTCATAACATACTTTTTAAAAGTGAAATAGCTATAATATCTAACATTTCAAGGAGAAAAAAATGGCTGAGTTGAAAGGAACATTATTTTTTGGGTATTCAAAATCTTCTGTTCATCGGGTTTTGAATGCTCAACGCAGAGAGCATGACAATGAGTTGAGTCGGCAACGAGGAGACTATGAAAAAAAGATTCATGACTTGGAGGAGTTAAATGCGACCTTTAAACGGACAATAGAACGCTATCAGGAAAAAGAACTCTTTATTTCCGAAGCTTTGACAGAAGCCAAACGAATTTCCAGAGACATTTTGACGGATTCGGAGGTCAAGGCGGAAGAATTAATTCGTCTAACAAAAGAGAATCTTAGCGATCGTGTACGCAATACGGAGGTCAAGTTACAAGAGTTAGAAGAAGCACGGCGGAGAATTGTAACTCATGAAGAGTTTATGAAAGTTGAACTGCGCCAGCTGCTCAATCGACATATGGAAATGGTAGATCATATTGAGTTAGCGGACTTGCATGAACATGATTCCGAATTAAATACCATTCTAGAAAATAGTCGAAAAGTACTCTATCTAACCAAACAGATGGCAAATGAATCTGATAAGAGTTTGACAACTTCTTCAGAGCAGGTAGAAAACAACAAGGGCAATGAAGAAGATACGGGAGAAATTCCTCTCTATTCGTTTGGATCTAAATAGGAGCAGATGCTGATGTCGGATTTAAATCAAAGATTTCAAGAGCTGTTAGAAATGAAAGGGTTCCCTCTTAAAGTGAGAGAAGAGGAGGAAGCGGTAGTCTACAAAGGTCGACTATTAATTTTCGAGGATCATCAAATAGAATTTGCCCTATCTATTTCAAAGGGAGAATCAGAGTGTATATGCCAGATTGTCTTTAACCATCTGGCATATCTCCCCCATAGGGATGAGCGTTCTCTCTGGCTGGAGGGGATCAATGCGCTCAATCTCCAACACGGTCTTTATTACTATTTTGCGCTGGATGAAGAAAGTCGAGTTTTTGCGCGGCATGTAACCAGAGTTTCAGGAGATATAGAAGACCTATTCTACATTCTTAGTAAGGGAGGCTATATTGTTGAGCGCTCTCTAACGTTTTTAACAGATTATATACTAAACCATAAAGGAACGATGAAGTAATGAGTAAAAAACAAAGAAATAAAAAACGCTTGCGTTTGGAACAGAGACGACTGAAAGCAGTTGTTGCAGCAGCGGCTATCGGAACGACAGTAGGTGTCGGAACACCTCTTCATGCAGAAGAAGTGCCTCTTAGTAATGTTGGTACAGAACAAGTAGATCCGAGTGTAGCAGAAAAAGAAGCATTGATGGCTGAGGAAAGCTCGGCAGAAGCTGAGGTATCAGAAAAAACGGTTTCAACTGAAGAGCCGATAGAGACGACCCTTGTAGATAAAGCGAGCTTAGCACAGACATTAGATACCTTAAATGCATTGATTGAACAAAGTGCAAATACAGATACCAGTGATAAAACAGCAGAGAGTGTGGCAAGTTATGAGGCAGTCCTTGCGTTAGCTAGACAAGAGCAAGAAAAAGCAACGACTCTCATCACAAACCTTGCTGCGAACCAAGCAGAGGTAGATAGTCAAAATCATGCATTGATAGCAGCGATTTCCGACCTATCTCAAGCCCGTGCAGCCTTGGTTGTAGTCCCACCTGCTGTGGAAACAGAGGCAAAAAGTGAAGCAACTACGACACCAGCCAATGAGACCCCTGCGTCTGCTCCAGCTATAGAAATAGCACCTGCAGAGCGTACGGTTACCCTGCCTTATAAAGTGGTCTATAAAGATGTCGAAACAGGTGAGACGCTAGCGTCAGAAAATCACATGGCGACAGTCACTACAACAGATGCAGTAGCAGAAACCAAGGTGACAGAGGTGGCAAGTGAGATTGCAGGCTATGAGTTAGCTCCGAATCAGAACCCAGCAGTTGTCTTTACTGCCCGTGAAAATGAGCGTAACGTTCTGAACTTTAACCTTATAGCAGACAAGCAAGCAAATGAGGCTGTGGTAAATCAGGGCAAACCTGCTTTCCGTGCGAGTACAGCGGTGGATAATGATAAACCATATATTACCATTGAGCGGTATTGGGGAACTGGTGATCGGAGTTATGTTGAGATGACTTCAACTAAAAATGGAGATACGGTTGAACTCATCTATAAAACGGGTCTTACTCGCATTACTTCCGATGAGGTAGAGTTGACAGAAGACGCGAAAAAATTAGGCTTGACCTATGATCCTGTAGCCAACTATATTCGTGGAAATGTAGAGCTGGGCGTAGCTCTAGCAGTTGGAAATTACCAGATTGGACTCGTTTCAAAGAGTGATCCGACTGTTAAGGCGACTGCACTCTGGAAAGTGCAGAGTCACAAAGGCTTTGTACCGAGAGTAGATGCTACGTACACTGGAGTGTCAGGAGAGGACTTACCTAGAAGTACATCCTATGATGTAACAGGTCCGTCGGTATGGATCGGTTCCGGTAGTTACGATAATTTTGAGAGGTATGTGAAAGAGGGAAGTTTTCAAAGTACTGATGGAGAGAGGGTACAAGTTGGTAGGGAGTTTAGTGATGGTCACAATCAGCCAGCTACAAATCTTCGTTATCACGATTTGAAGGTAACAACGACACCTTTTGGCTATTATATAGAACGTGGAACTATTGAAAATGCGACTTCTACTACCCAGCAGTATCAAGCACGTTTCTCGCTTCTAGGTTTGGATGATTTAAGTACATTTTCAAAGCAGCTCACGATTGCTGAGTTTAAGCAAACAGGAGGGTCAGCAGGTGTTGAGCTAGAATTTATTGATAGGAGCGAGCTTTACCCAGCAAATACTTATTGGACACTGACAGGGAATACTCCTGAAGGAAGATATGCTGATGCCACGCATGAAACACCCTACTTGGTTAACTTCAAAAAGCTTCCTGATTTAGCAGGTAACTATTATGTGACCTTCCAAGTGACAGATAATCTAGGTTTAACGAAAGATTTTCGGATTGATTTTACAACCATTGAACGTTCACAAAATGGTGCTCTAACCAATGCAGACATCAAGTTTGAAGGAAATAAAGACTACACATTAGATGAACCAACCAAGGTACGTGTGCCGATTAGTTCGGAAGAACAAGAACTCGGTGTTATTACCAAAAATAAAGAGAACGCTACGCTCAAACCGGTTCGTTTCCCTGACGGAACGGAACTCACTGCCGATGGACGTTTGGTGAAAAAAGCAGGGGCGGAATTGTTACCGGGGAAATATACCTTTGATGTCGGGGTCATCGATGGACACTTTGGAGATAATGCTCCGATTCGTACCTTTGAGTTTGAAGTGGTAGATGCTATCAACCCGATTTCACATCAAGTCTGGAAAGAGGGGGAGCCAATTACGGCGATTCCTATTTCTATGAAAAAGAATACTCCATTGGCAGAAATAAAGGTCATCCCAAGTGACGGAGATACTTTTGCAGTACTTTCCGCCAACAATACAGATAGAACGATCGTTGGCTATGGCGTGACGCGTACAACGGAACATAAGACAGCTCGTGTGGAAGCTAAGTACCTAAATGCCAATGGCGAAACGGTAACAGTGGTGGCAAATTTCACCTATGAAGTTCAGCCAGGAGAAGAGACAGGGCTAGAATTAGATGTTACCAATGCCAACCAGACAGTTGTAGAAGGTAGCCGTTGGGAAAATATGGTGATTACCCATACAGAAGGAGCTACCCTAACAGTTGATAGCTCTAAACTGCCAGCTGGTACGCGCTATAATGCTCGGACGAAGACCATTTCTGGTCGGGGCTTGTATGAGGGAACCTATAAAATTCCGATTACAGTAGAAAAAGATGGTAAGTCCTTGACCAAAATGGTGAATCTGACTGTGACACCAGGTGAATTTGTCGTTGCTCCAGTAGATGAAACTGTCCAAGTTCTTGACAGCTTCAATTATAGGTGGGACTTGCCTGAAAACTATCGTATTTCTTACGCAAAGAAACAAGGAGAATGGGATATCGAACCTCAACCTTTTGAGATTCCTGGTATTTCTATTCGTGATTTGAAGCTTAATGGAACTCCGACTAAGGCAACAACCTATGAAACCCAAGTTACTGTGATTCGGGTACGCGCAGATGGTACGAAACAATCAGCTAATACAACCTTTAAATTGACCGTTACACCACTTCCCCACATTATTGAAGTCAGCAACGATAACCAGACGATTACTCGAGGAGACAGTATTATACCTATGGTAGTGACTGGAACAGCGCAAGCTACCAGAACCCTTGATACTGACGAAAGATTTGGATTTCCAAAAGGTTTAATCTATGATTCTGAAACAGGTATAATTAGTGGCATACCTGAGAAAGCTGGGACATATAGGTTTACTATTCTTTCAAAAGTTCACAAAGATTTAACAGGGGAAAGCTATTATGATGATGCTAAGTATAGTCAGATACGGAAAACAGTGACGATAACAGTCTTACCTAAACCACTAGAAATTGTTGCTCCTGATCGTGAAGTGACCGTTCTTTCTCCGATTGAGCCGATTATCATCAGTCATACAGATGGAAGTATTTTGGATGAAAGCTTTGTTCAATATTTACCGGAAGGTTTGACCTATGATTCTGCTACTAAGACCATCAGTGGAACTCCTACTCGAGCTGGAAAGTATAGAGTTTACCTCTCTGCCAACTATGAGGGCAATGTTCAAGAGGCTACAGAAAAAATGTTCACAATCAAAGTAAATCCACTTCCTGCTAGTATTGAAGTCAGCAATAACGGTCAAACCGTTCAGCTAGGTGAGCCAATTAAGGCTGCTCTTGTGACGAATAGTGAACATTCTTCTATTGTTGGACGCTATTTATCTACAGCATTGAACGAGGAGGATCTGGTAGATTACATCGCTAAAGAATATGGTCTATCCTATGATCCAGCTACGAAGACGATTAGCGGTACGCCGAAACAGGCAGGAACCCACCGTATCCGCCTTAGTGCACAAAACCCTGATGAACTTGGTAGAGCGTCTGCAGAAACAGTATTTGAGTTTACTGTTTTACCAGATTCGCCAATTTCATTGAAGGTGACAAATGATAGACAGTTTATCCTACTGGGAGATAGTGTTCGTACATTACAAATCACAAATAGTGATAATACAAGCTTGACCGTGGATGAGGCGACGTTACCAGAAGGTTTAGTGTATGATGCAGCTACTAAACAGATTACAGGTACTCCAAGCCAGACTGGAAGATACGATTTTGTAGTCACTGCGACCAGCCAAGATGGTAGTAAAACATTAACCCACACGGTATCAATTGATGTGATAAAACTGCCTAAGAAGGACGATGAAAAAGTTCAGTCAGCTGATCCACGTATCAATCCAGTGATTGAAGGAACAAGGACTGTTTCAGGTACAGGTGTGCCAAGTGCGACGGTAACTGTCACTTTGCCAGACGGCAGCATGCAAACGGCAATGGTCGGTGAAAACGGTATTTGGTCTATTGAAAGTACAACGCCGTTTGTCAAAGGCCAGTCTGTAACCGCTAAACAAACGGAAGCTGATAAGTCACCAAGTGATGCGATTAACACGACAGCTGTTCCAGAGATTACCAAAGGCGACAAGGGCGAAAAAGGTGATACCGGCGCCCAAGGCGAGAAGGGCGAGAAAGGTGATACCGGCGCCCAAGGCGACAAGGGTGATAAAGGTGATACCGGCGCCCAAGGCGAGAAGGGTGATAAAGGCGATACTGGCGCCCAAGGCGAGAAGGGCGATAAAGGCGATACTGGCGCCCAAGGCGAAAAGGGTGATAAAGGTGATACCGGCGCCCAAGGCGAAAAGGGCGATAAAGGTGATACTGGCGCCCAAGGCGAAAAGGGTGATAAAGGCGACACTGGAGCCAACGGTCAAGACGGTCGCGATGGTGTAGATGGCAAGTCACCAAGTGTGGTCACCGAACGCGGTAAGGGTACTAACCCAGCAGGCGAAGAGGTTGACGGTACATGGGTTATCACTAGAGATGGTGACGGTACCGAACTCTCTCGTACTTTCGTACCAGACGGTAAGAAAGGCGATAAGGGAGACCAAGGCGACAAAGGCGCAGACGGTGCAAATGGTCGTGACGGTGTAGATGGCAAGTCACCGACTGTTGAAGCAGTACCAGGCAAAGACACGGAAGGTCACACAGGTATTTGGGTGATTATCCGTGATGGTAATGGTGATGAAGTTAGCCGTGAATTTGTTCGTGATGGTATTGACGGTAAGTCTCCGACAGTTAAAACTGAATCAGGTAAGAACACGGATGGTCATACAGGTATTTGGGTCATTGTCATAGATAGTAATGGCAATGAAGTCAGCCGAGACTTTGTCCGTGATGGAAAAGATGGTAAGGATGGAAAAGACGGGGTATGTACTTGTATCAATAAACCAATACCAAAAGATCCGAACAAGCCAGACAGTGGAGAAACAAATAAACCGAATGAGGGTAATCCAAACAAGCCAGACGGTGAAGAAACAAATAAACCGAATGAGGGTAATCCGAACAAGCCAGACGGTGGAGAAACAAATAAACCGAATGAAGGTAGTCCGAACAAACCAGACGGTGGAGAAACAAATAAACCGAATGAGGGTAATCCGAACAAACCAGATGGTGGAGAAACAAATAAACCGAATGAAGGTAATCCGAACAAACCAGATGGTGGAAAAACAAATAAACCAGGTGAAGGTGATCCACATAAACCAAGTCTACCAGTTTCAGAGGAACGAAAGACTTCTACACCAAACATGCTTCCAATAACGACATTTGGTTCTTCAATGAATAGCACAACACCTCAAAGAACAGCAGTTTCGCCTGTACAGTTACCAAATACAGGTACCGAAACAATGCCATTCTTGAACCTACTAGCCTTTGCAAGCCTAGGCTTAGCAGGAGTGATTCTTTCTAAAAATAGAAAAAAAGAAGAGTAGTGAATAGACTGAATACAGCATAGTTTTCATAGGCTGTATTTGGTATATACTGTTATTGAAAGTGTTTTTTAGTGCATACTGGAGACGTTTGGGGAAGAAACAATATTGTTCTATATGCCATATCCGTTTTAAAAGACGGCACAGTTATTAGATAAGGAGACGATTGTGAAAAAAACTTCGTTTGATTGGAATAAAGTTAAAAAGTATGCGATTCGCAAATTTTCTGTTGGAGTAGCTTCTGTCACGATTGGTGCTATACTCATTCCAAATGCGGCAGCTATTTCATATGTGTATGCAGAAACACAGCAGGTAACAGCTCGGGATATTTTTGACCTTGAGGGACGAGTAAAGTCAAACCTGAATTTCTTTACAACTCCAACTCCAAGTTATGAGAGTATTGAGGCAACGATTGCGACGATTCGCGATAAGGCAGCGAGTACGAATATTAATCCTAATGATTATACGAGTGAGAGTTATAATGCTTATGTAGCTGCTTTAGCCCAGGCAACGACCTTGGCTGATTCTCTTGAACTTGCAGTATCAAAGGGACGTGCGATTCAGGAGCTAGCCCCAGGTTATTTCTCTGAAATATCTGGTTTGATTGATGCGAAGCGTGCAGATATGGCATATAATACGGTTACCCAAGAGGAGAAAGTTGCGATTTATAACCGTTTGCAGGAAATGTTTGCCGTGGTCAATTACCAGACCGAGTTTGGAAATATTGCCAACACTCCTGTGATTGATACAGCTGTAAATGCCTTGAATAGAGCGGTGAAAAGCTTATCCCCGACGATTGCAAAAGAATTAGAGCCAGAATTCCAAAATCCTGTTTCAGAGAATTTAAAGATATCAGTTGTTAACTTTGATAGTTTGACGGACAGTGAGCTAGCGAAAATTAATCAGCTTTTGGATGAGACATATTATATTGGTGAGTATGCCCATACCCTAACGTATGAGGGACGGAATCTCATCATTACCTATACAGATGATGGTTCACGTACAATTTTACCTATTGAAGCTGTTGCAATTGCACGTACTGTAACTCCACAGCCATCACAGCCTGTTGTTGAGACGCGAGAAGAAAGCCATACCGTCCCAGTTTCCTATAAGACAGTCCGCCGTCCTAATGCCGATATGCTAGAGGGAGAGGAAAGAGTTGTTCAACAGGGTCACAACGGTGAACGTACCATAGTAGAGACGGTAACCTTGACAGATGGTCAAGAAACCAGCCGTGTAGAGAAATCAAATACTATCACCACCGAGGCGGTAGACGAGATTATCGAGTATGGCACTAAGCAAGCACCAGTCGTTGAGACGCGAGAAGAAAGTCATACCGTCCCAGTTTCCTATAAGACAGTCCGCCGTCCTAATGCCGATATGCTAGAGGGAGAGGAAAGAGTTGTTCAACAGGGTCACAACGGTGAACGTACCATAGTAGAGACGGTAACCTTGACAGATGGTCAAGAAACCAGCCGTGTAGAGAAATCAAATACTATCACCATCGAGGCAGTAGACGAGATTATCGAGTACGGCACCAAGCAAGCACCAGTCGTTGAGACGCGAGAAGAAAGTCGCACGGAACCTGTGGCATACAAGACAGTCCGCCGTCCCAATGATACCCTAGCTGTGGGCTTTGAGCAAGTGATTCAACAAGGTCAAAATGGTGTCCGTACCATAGTAGAGACGGTAACCTTGACAGACGGTCGTGAGACCAGTCGTGTGGAGAAATCAAACACTATCACCACCGAGGCGGTAGATGAGATTATCGAGTACGGCACCAAGCAAGCTCCAGTCGTTGAGACGCGAGAAGAAAGTCGCACGGAACCTGTGGCATACAAGACAGTCCGCCGTCCTAATGATACCCTAGCTGTGGGCTTCGAGCAAGTTGTTCAACAAGGTCACAATGGTGTTCGTACCATAGTAGAGACGGTAACCCTGACAGACGGTCGTGAAACCAGCCGTGTAGAGAAATCAAATACTATCACCACCGAGGCGGTAGACGAGATTATCGAGTACGGCACCAAGCAAGCTCCAGTCGTTGAGACGCGAGAAGAAAGTCATACCGTCCCAGTTTCCTATAAGACAGTCCGCCGTTCTAATGCCGATATGCTAGAGGGAGAGGAAAGAGTTGTTCAACAAGGTCACAATGGTGTTCGTACCATAGTAGAGACGGTAACCTTGACAGACGGTCGTGAGACCAGTCGTGTGGAGAAATCAAACACTATCACCACCGAGGCGGTAGACGAGATTATCGAGTACGGCACGAAGAAAGCACCTGTTGGCGGGTCAAAAGATGGGACAAGTTATGACTCGAATAAGAAAAATCATTTTTTATCAATTGATGATAAAGTGGAAGAAGAACCTCAACTCATTCAAAAAGATCAACATCATCAAAAAATTCTCCCTCAAACAGGAGAGATCTCTCAACTATTTCTTCCGCTGACGACTTTTATGATTGTGACTGCTTCTGCTGTCATTGATTTAAAGCTTAGAACTAGAAAAAATAATCGAGATGTTTAAAAGCAATCTGAAGATTAAAACCACACTTTGTCAAGAGAATTTAGGGAACTTGAACTCAAGTTATAAGTCTTTAACAAAAAGATAATTACTTAGAAATGTAAGAATTCTTTGGTCTAGGAATTGTTTAACGCTCTCGTTTCTTAATATGTTTTAATTTTCTTTGACTATCAATTTAATTATGGAGGAAATTTATGTATCCAAAACGAAAACAAATATTTTCAATACGGAAGTTCTCGGTAGGTGTCTGTTCAGTTCTTCTTGCTAGTGCTCTTGTGAGCCCGATGTCTCCGCTTGGACAGGCTGTATTTGGGAAAATAGTCGTCTATGCTGCGGAAGAACAAGTTACTACTCAAGTGACGGGTAAAGTTAAGATATGGGATAATGCAGATGCACGTCAATTTAATACAGGATTATTGACAGGTTCACAAGGTTCTACGCCTAATGGACAAACAGAGCTTAGAGGCTATACAAGTGTTCCAGTGAAACTACTGGATGCGTCAGGAAATGTAATTCAAGAGATCAATTCAGGAGTCGGTGGTACCATGGGGGATTTTGCTTTTGATGAAGTCGGAGATGGTACCTACTATATCGAAATAGGAACGACAAATATTGTCGGTATTCCACATGAGGTCTTGGATTTACCGGCCTTGCAGGAATTTGGAGTACCTTTCCAAAATGCCAATCGCTCAAAACCTATCATTGTTGAAAATGGTCAAGTAAGGGTGCAGGGTCAAGTGAAAATTGATAAATATGGAAATCCAGCGATAGATGATGCAGGAAATACAACACCAGTTAGCACAGTGTTATTTGCAGTTGTTCGTCAGCCATACGCTTTGAGACTACATACAGATGCAGGTACCTATGTATTAAATGGTGCAGATGGGAATCCAATAGATTTTGGTCAAAATCTAACCCTATTTGAAGGTGGTCTGCATTACTTTGAACAAGAAGGAAATAAATTTGCAACCTTACATGGTGTGCTGTTCAATGACAAACTAAATAATTTGATCAATATCCTAATAGAACCTGCATTGAGTGATGCCGAAAAAGCTTATGGTTATCAATTTGTTGGTTGGCGTATTGATGATTCCATGAAAGAAAAATATCCTGAGTTGGCTAATCAATTGTTTACGGCAGAAGAAGCATTGAATATCAGCGCAAAAGGTGATATTGATTTGCGAGCAACATTTGCTGTACCAGAGCATACAGTGACATTCGCGACAGATATAGAAAAAGGCTTGATTCGTGATGGAGCGGCGGTATCCGTTAAGGTAGAAGGTAATACGAGAAAAATTGCTACTATTGCAAATAATACTTTGCCAGAGCCTGTCGCAAAAGAAGGGTATGAGTTTGTTGGTTGGTATGTTGACCCGACAACGAATGTAGTGGATAAGGATACCATTTTGAATACCGTAGTGAATAGAAATCTTGTGTACTATGCAAAATACCGCCCAGTTGCACAAGAAGTGACATCAGCACCAATCATCAATCCAGTTGTAGAAGGTAGCGAAACAGTAACTGGTGTAGGTGTTGCTGGTGCAACGGTAACACTAACCTTCCCAGATGGTAGTACAGTAGATGTCGTAGTGGGTGACGATAATACTTGGTCTGCTACTGGACCAATCCCATTGACAGTTGGTCAAGTCGTTTCTGCCAAACAGCTAGCCCAAGGAAAATCTCCAAGTAACTCAATAGAGGTAACGGTTGTTCCTAAGACAGTGGAAGTATCAGCGAATCCAATTATCCACGCGATGTCTGTAGAAGATGTAGCAGTTACGGGTAAGGGGATTCCAAGTGCGACGATTATTGTAACATTCAAAGATCAAAGTCAAGTAACAACAACTGTTGGAGCTGATGGAACCTGGGCTGTACAAGTACCAGATACGGCAACACTTGAAAAAGGTGACAATGTGTCTGTAACACAGACTGAACTTGGTAAAGAAGTTAGCGCAGCAGTTGATGGAACAGTTCTTGCTCCAAGTGAAAAAGGTGACAAAGGCGATCCAGGCGACAAAGGTGACAAGGGCGACAAGGGTGACAAAGGCGATCCAGGCGACAAAGGTGACAAGGGCGACAAGGGTGACAAAGGCGATCCAGGCGACAAAGGCGATCCAGGTGACAAGGGCGACAAAGGCGATCCAGGCGACAAAGGCGATAAAGGCGACCCCGGCGACAAGGGTGACCCCGGTGACAAGGGCGACAAAGGCGATCCAGGTGACAAGGGCGATAAATGTGACCAATGTGAAAAGCAAGATAAATGTGATAAGTGTGATAATGCTAGCACAGATAGCGGAGGTAGAAAAGGAGCCAATGATTCTGGTGGAAACTCTGAATCAACTACTATCAAACCTAGAACCACTCTTCCTAAGACCGGTGTAGCAACTTCAAATCTTGCACTTGCAGGGCTTGTAACCTTTGGTACTTTACTTGGATATGGATTCTTTAACAAGAAAAAATCAAAAGATGAAGATTAAATAATTCATTGATATTATTCTTAATCATAGTCATTTAGTTTATTTCATTACTTCGTTAACTTGTCTTAGAATGAAGTAAAAGGGATTAGAAGAGGGGAGAAATATTGAGGATAGTAAAGTTTGTTACATGTATATTTTACGCGTTGTTTATTGCAGTTGCTACCTTTCAAACAGTAAGTGCAACAGATGTAACGAATAGCATTGTCGTTTCTAATTTGAAATACTCTGGTCTACCAAATAATCAAACAGGTAGTTTAGAAACAATGTTAGTAGATTTTAATTTTGAAGGTGAATGGGATGCTTCTAGTTTAGGAGCCAGCATTCAGCCTGGGGATTTTTTTACAGTTCCTTTCAATTCAAAGGATAGTAAGATTGTCCTAAACAATGGCAGTTATGCATTGCTAAATATTGATGGAACGCAATTGGGAACCTTATCGACGAGTAGAAATACTGGTTTGCTCACCTTTACATTTTCTAATGATATTGCAGGGTTAGAGAATGTGAGAGGGACATTTAAGGTAAAAGCTTCTGCGCGTGTAAGTCGTGGAGAAAACCACTTCACTTTCCCTGATGGTAGCCAACATACTGTGAATTATACAGAAGGGAGTTCATGGTCTAGAGAACCCGTTATCAATGGTGAAAATATATATAAAAGTGTGGAGAAGTATATTCAGGCAAGCGGAGCTCCGCCAGAATTGATTCAAAAATTACTAGCAGGGGAAATATCAATAGGGGAATATAAGGCGGCGTTAGCACAGTATTCAACTACTTCAATGCTTTGGAAGGTACGTATTAATCGTTCTGGTGGTGATTACGGTACAAGTAATGTGACAATTAGAGATAGCTTGAACTTGACTAATGGAGTTGTTCTTCCATACAAAGAGGATAGCTTTGAACTCAATGAGGTGATTTATAGTGGAACGACACCTACAGTTGTAAAAAGAATAAAGATTACAACAGATGAGGCTGAGTTTATCTCTTCTGCTGAAGATACTGCTTTGTTGATTTTAAAGGACGGAAAAACAGCATTTGAATTAAATCTGGGAAATAATGTTGGTACAAAGAGTTATGAGTTGACTTATAAGACAGATGTTCCAGAGGGAGGCTATTCGATTTCTAATGGTATCACCTTGTATAAAAATCAAAGAGCAATGCTTACTCATCGCTCTATTACAACAGGTGATCAAACAACAGAGAATACCAGTACGACTACAAATGCAAGTCATTCAGAACAAGCAGTTGGTGGCACCATTACGGGTGATTTAAGAGCCCGTATTCGCATTACAAAATACGATGCTGAAGATGCAGCTGTATTATTGGCTGGAGCAAGTTTTAAAATTGCCAAAACAAGTGATCCTTCGGCAGTCATTCAGACACTGACAACCAACAAAAAAGGAGTTGCCCTATCTAATAAATTGGAACCAGGGGAGTATTTCGTCACAGAGACAACTTCTCCGATGGGCTATCGCATAGATAGTATTTCTAAAAAAGTAATCGTTTCAGAGACGGGCTTAACCTATCTGTCTGTTGCGAATACAAAAGGAGAAACTGATACTCCTCCAGCGACCACCGAAGTTTCAGGTACCAAGACCTGGGTTGATAATGAGAATCAAGATGGCAAACGTCCAGAGAAACTGGTTGTCAAACTCTTCAAAACTGTTGGAGGACAGACCACAGAGGTGGAGACCAAAGAGATTACCTCGCAAAATGATTGGAAGTACAGCTTTACCAATCTTCCACAATTTGAAAATGGACAAGCCATTAACTATACGATTGATGAAGACGTTCCAGATGGCTATACCAAGACAGTGGAAGGTTATCATTTGACCAATACTTATGAAGTTGAAAAAACATCCATTGCCGTGAATAAGGTATGGGAAGATACCAACAATCAAGATGGCAAACGTCCAGAACAGGTATCTGTTCAGCTTTACGCTGACGGTCAGGCTGTTGAGGGCAAGCTATTGATGCTTAACGAGGTCAATAATTGGAGAGGAAGTTTTGACGGTCTGAATAAGTATAAGGCTGGTAAAGTGATTGCTTATACTCTTCAGGAGGTTGCAGTTCCAGCAGGTTACCAATCCAGAACGACAGGTGATATGGTAAACGGATTTACCATCACCAATAGCTATTCCCCAGCGACCACCGAAGTTTCAGGTACCAAGACCTGGGTTGATAATGAGGATCAAGATGGCAAGCGTCCAGAGAAACTGGTTGTCAAACTCTTCAAAACTGTTGGAGGACAGACCACAGAGGTGGAGACCAAAGAGATCACCTCGCAAAATGATTGGAAGTACAGCTTTACCAATCTTCCGCAATTTGAAAATGGACAAGTCATTAACTATACGATTGATGAAGACGTTCCAGATGGCTATACCAAGACGGTGGAAGGTTATCATTTGACCAATACTTATAGCCCAGAGGTGACAGAAGTATCAGGGACTAAGAATTGGGATGATGCCAATAATCAGGATGGTAAGCGTCCAGATTCGATTACAGTTCATCTTCTTGCTAATGGTCAAAAGGTAGCGAGTAAGACAGTGACAGCGGCAGATAATTGGAGCTATCACTTTGGCAATCTTGCGAAATACACGGCTGGACAATTGGTCACTTATGCAATTGTCGAGGAAGCAGTTTCAAGCTATCAAGCCAGAGTGGATGGCTATGATTTGACCAACAGTTATTCACCAGAAATGATTGATATTACTGTTCATAAGAATTGGGAAGATGGAGATAACCAAGACGGTAAGCGTCCAAGCTCCATTACTGTTCACCTGCTTGCCAATGGGGAACGTGTTGATAGCCAAATGCTTCAGCCAGATGCAATTGGCAACTGGAGTATACGTTTTACCAACAAGCCAAAATATGCCAATGGACAAGCCATTCGCTATACTGTTGAAGAAGTAGCAGTAGAGGAGTATAGCACGAAGATTGAGGATTTCACTATCACAAATAGTTATACACCAAAAGAAATCAGCTACCAAGTGACTAAAAAGTGGGCAGATAAGGGGAACCAAGACGGTAAGCGTCCAAACTCTATCACGGTTCAGCTTTATAAGTCTGTGGCAGGCGGTGAGCCAGTCGCAGTGATCGGTAAGACCCTGACGCTGACAGCCGCAGACCAGACGAATGCAGATAAATGGATCGGAAGTTTCACAAAACTGCCACAGTTTGAAAAAGGTCAGGAAATTACCTACTCTGTTCGTGAAGATGAAGCGACTTTGGCTATATTAGCAGAAATTGGCTATCTAGCTAAAGTAGAGGGACAAGAGATTGTCAATTCTCGTAGTCCTGAGATGATTCGCCTGAGTGGAAGCAAGGTTTGGGACGATGCCAACGATCAGGATGGTAAACGTCCAGCCAGTATTGTCCTAGTCGTGAAAGATGGTCAGGGAACTGAGGTGGAGCGTATCACGGTCACACCAGATGAAACAGGTCGTTGGTCCTTTGAATCAAAAGACCTTCCAAAGTATGCTGCTGGGAAAGAAGTTTCTTATAGTGTGGAAGAACTTGTAACGGCAGAGTATACTGCTAGCATTACAGCGACAGACAACAAGTATACGATTACAAATAGCTATACACCGAAGAAAATTAGTATCAAGGGTTCCAAGATCTGGAATGATGCCAATAATAAGGACGGTATTCGCCCAAGTAGTATTACGGTACATCTTTTTGCGAATGGTGTTGATACAGGAAAAACTGCAACTGTCTCTGAAGCAACTGGCTGGAATTATAGCTTTGAGGAGTTAGATCAGTATCAGAATGGTCAATCCATTCAGTATACAGTTCAGGAAGATGAAGTATCAGGTTATACCACCCAGATTGAAGGGACATTGATTATCAACAGCCATGTTCCGAAAGAACTCACTCCTGTTCCTAAGGAGCAATTAACAGATTCTAAGAATCCTCCAATAGAGGATAAGAGTGGTAAATCAAAGCCTAAGAAGAGCTTACCAGCTACCAACAGCAACATGAGTCTAGGACTGATTGCTCTCGGATTGATGCTATTAGTTGAATTGGGGATCTATGTGATGAAGAGACAGAAGTAGATTCACGCCAAATGTATGAAGAAAATATAGCTTTCAGAAATCAGACTTTCAACATGTAAACTCATTTTTAGCTCTAAATTTATGTTATAATCCTAACAGGGCTAAAGAAATGATGACGAAAAATGTAAAATAGCTGAAAGCGTATTGAAAAAATGCATGTAACTAGAAAATGGTTACATGCATTTTCTTCATGCGTACGGCGTGGTGATAGATGATTGAAGTATTGCTAAATCCTGCTGTTTTTGCTAGAATAGAAGTAATTGAATAGAAGTCTGCGAGACTAGTACATCTAGGGAAACTGTTCAGGGAGATGAGCCGTGACTGAAAGCTCATTCGGTGAAAATAGGTCGAATTCACTCGCATAAGGGCTTAGAAATAAAGATTTGCAGCATGCAAATGAAAACGGATGGTACCGCGTGACAACGCTCCGGTTGGGTGTGGTCATGCGTTTTTATTTTGGAGGAACTATGTCAACAATTGAACAACAATTAGCTGAATTAAAACAATCAACGCTTGATGAGTTGCAAAAGATTCGTCATGAAAATGCGAAAGATTTGCAGGACTTACGGGTTGCTGTACTTGGAAAAAAAGGTTCTTTGACCGATTTATTGAAAGGCTTAAAAGACCTGTCGAACGAGATGAAGCCGATTATCGGAAAGCAGGTCAATGAAGTCCGTGATGTCTTGACCAAGGCATTTGAAGAAAGAGTTGCGCTGGTAGAAGCCGAAAAAATTCGGGCGCAACTCGCTCAAGAATCGATTGACGTGACCTTACCAGGACGCCCTGTTCGCCAAGGCTACCGCCATGTCTTGACCCAGACTAGCGAGGAAATTGAAGATATTTTCCTAGGTATGGGCTTCCAGATTGTCGATGGTTTTGAAGTGGAAAAAGACTATTACAATTTTGAGCGGATGAACCTCCCCAAAGATCATCCAGCTCGCGATATGCAAGATACTTTCTATATTACTGAAGAAATCTTGATGCGGACTCACACCAGTCCCGTCCAAGCGCGGACCATGGATCAGCATGACTTTTCAAAGGGTGCGCTCAAGATGATTTCACCGGGGCGTGTATTCCGTCGCGATACTGATGATGCTACCCACAGCCACCAATTCCATCAGATTGAGGGCTTGGTGGTTGGAAAAAATGTTTCCATGAGCGACTTAAAAGGTACGCTGGAGATGATTATCAAGAAAATGTTTGGAGCAGATCGTCAGATTCGTCTACGTCCTTCTTATTTCCCATTTACAGAGCCCTCTGTTGAGGTTGATGTATCCTGCTTCAAGTGTGGGGGTGAGGGTTGCAATGTCTGTAAGAAGACAGGTTGGATTGAAATTTTGGGGGCTGGAATGGTACATCCCCATGTTCTTGAAATGAGCGGTATTGATCCAACTGAATACTCTGGTTTTGCCTTTGGGCTTGGTCAGGAGCGGATTGCCATGCTCCGTTATGGTATCAATGACATTCGTGGTTTCTATCAAGGTGACATGCGCTTTTCCGAGCAATTCAAATAAGGTGTTCAGATGATTGTTGAAATTGAGAAAAAAGATCTTCCCTTGCTTAGGGAAATAGCGATACAGACTTTTGGAGAAACCTTTGGCGAATTTATCAAGGAGGCAGATTTGGAGTATTTTTATACTCATGATTTAGCTCTTGAGACATTGGAAAAAGAATGGCATCATCAAGAGTCTGCCCACTATTTTGCTCTCCATGAGGGAAAGCCGGTTGGCTTTCTAAAGGTTAACTGGGGTCAAGCCCAGACCGAACATGAGTTAGAAGATGCCTTTGAAATTCAACGGATTTATGTCTTAAAATCCCACCAAGGCTACGGTCTTGGTAAGGCCTTGTTTGAATTTGCCCTAGATCAAGCGAGAGAAGCTGGTTTTACTTGGGCTTGGCTAGGAGTTTGGGAGAAGAATGTGAAAGCGCAACAGTTTTATTTCAAGTATGGATTTGAACGCTTTAGTCAGCACGAGTACGTGACAGGAGAAACAGTGGATATTGACTGGCTCCTTAAAAAGCGGATAACGGAAGAAAAATGAGGAAGTAAGATGTTAGTAAGTTATAAATGGTTAAAAGAATTAGTGGACATTGAGGTGCCGAGCAAGGATCTGGCTGAAAAAATGTCTACGACAGGGATTGAGGTAGAAGGTGTGGCCTCTCCTGCAGCAGGTCTATCAAAAATCGTAGTGGGAGAAGTCCTTTCTTGTGAAGATGTACCAGAGACGCACCTCCATGTCTGCCAAGTGGATGTGGGCGAAGAAGCTCCACGCCAAATCGTCTGCGGGGCACCAAATGTCCGAGCAGGTATCAAGGTCATGGTGGCGCTTCCCGGCGCACGCATTGCAGATAATTATAAGATTAAAAAAGGAAAAATCCGTGGCTTGGAATCGCTCGGCATGATCTGTTCCCTCGGTGAGCTTGGTATTTCAGATTCGGTTGTTCCAAAAGAGTTTGCAGACGGGATCCAGATCTTACCAGCAGATGCGGTTAATGGTGAGGAAGTATTCTCCTATCTTGATTTGGATGACGAAGTGATCGAACTATCGATTACCCCAAACCGTGCGGATGCTCTTTCCATGCGTGGGGTGGCTCATGAAGTCGCAGCGATTTATGACAAGGCGGTTCGCTTTACAGAGTTCCCACTGGTTGAAACAGAGAAAAAAGCCAGTGATGTGATCGAGGTTGCGATTGAGTCCCGGAAAGTGAGAACCTATCGTGCACGTGTGATTGAAAATGTCACTATCGCCCCAAGTCCCCAGTGGTTGCAAAACCTGTTGATGAATGCAGGGATCCGTCCGATTAACAATGTCGTTGATGTGACCAACTATATTCTGCTTTATTTTGGGCAACCAATGCATGCTTTTGACTTGGATAAATTTGAAGGAAGAGCGATTGTGGCGCGTGATGCGCGAGACGGAGAAGGCTTGGTGACCTTGGACGAGGTAGAGCGCGAATTGGTGGCAGACGACATTGTGATTGCCGTTGCAGATAAGCCTGTTGCTCTCGGTGGTGTCATGGGGGGCGCAGCGACAGAGATTGATAACCAGTCTAAAAATATCGTTTTAGAAGCTGCCCTTTTTGATGGAAAATCAATCCGGAAAACATCCGGTCGTTTGAATCTCCGTTCCGAATCGTCTTCTCGTTTTGAAAAAGGGATTAACGTGGCAGATATTGCCGCAGCAATGGATGCCGCTGCGAGCATGATTGCAGAGTTAGCAGGTGGTCAAGTCCTAGCAGGTGTCGTTTCAGCAGGAGAAGTAGAGACTAGCCCGATCCCTGTTTCTACCAGTCTTGACTATGTCAACCGCTCACTAGGAACCAAGCTCGTATACAGCGATATTACAGATATTTTCCACCGCTTGGGCATGGAAATTGCGGGTGATGAGGGAAGTTTCACCGTTCAGGTTCCCCGTCGCCGTTGGGATATTCGGATTCCAGCAGACTTAGTAGAAGAAATTGCGCGGATCTATGGCTACGACAAGCTCCCGACAACCCTGCCAAAAGAAGACGGGACGGCAGGCGAATTGACGACCAGCCAGAAGCTCCGCCGTCAAATTCGGACGGTTGCTGAGGGGGCAGGTTTGAGTGAGATCATTACCTACGCTTTGACAACTCCTGAAAAGGCTGTTGCATTTAACCTAACTCCAACCACTGTGACAGAATTGATGTGGCCGATGACGGTGGATCGTTCTGCCCTTCGTCAAAACATGATTTCAGGCATGCTGGAAACTGTTGCCTATAATGTAGCCCGTAAAAATAAGGATCTGGCCTTGTATGAAATCGGAAAAGTTTTTGAACAGTCAGGGGATCCAAGTCAAGATTTACCACAAGAAATAACGAAATTTGCTCTTGCTTTGACAGGTTTAGTGGTAGAAAAAGATTTCCAAACAAGAGCAGTTCCTGTTGATTTTTTCCATGCAAAAGGGATTTTAGAAGCCCTATTTGCTAAGTATTCCCTGCAAGTAGATTATGTGGCGACTGGTCACCTTGCAGCCCTTCATCCAGGACGGACTGCCCAGATTGAACTCGCTGGTCAGGTGATTGGTTTTGTGGGACAGGTGCATCCACAACTGGCTAAAGACTACGGTATTCCAGAAACCTATGTGGCAGAGGTGAATATGGATGCGATTGAGGCAGCCCTTCAGCCTGCTGAGACCTTTGTTGAGATTTCAAAATTCCCAGCCGTTAGCCGTGATATTGCTTTCTTGGTAGATGATGAGATCCAGCACCAAGCAATTCTTGATGCGATTGCCTCTGCCAATGTCAAACGCCTCACGAAAGTTAGCCTCTTTGATATTTACACCGGTAGCAATATAGAAGCAGGTAAAAAATCAATGGCCTACAATTTGACCTTCCAAAATCCTCAAGATAGCCTGACAGATGAGGAAGTAGCTAAGTATATGGAAAAAATATCAGTGGCTCTTGGTCAATTAGGCGCAGAAATTCGATAGTATGATGAAGCAAACAGAAATATACCAAAAATATTTTAAGGAAGGTCGATTGGTGACCATTCCTAAAAAAGAAAAAGCAAAGTTGCAGTTATTTGCCTATTTTCAGGAAGCCTTAGCTGAACAAGGTCAGACATTTACTGAAAAAGAAATCAATGACTTTTTTCATCGCTACTATGATGATACCGCTATTTTACGGCGCTACTTGGTTGATTATGGCTTTTTGAAACGTGATTCTTATGGACGAACTTATACAATAGGAGAGAGAAATGGATAGTTGGGCTAAACTATATGAAGTTGCTAAGCAAGAGTATGCCCCACAGGAAGTGACACCTTTTGTCTACGCCCGTCATGTAGTGGCTGCCTGTGAGGCAGAAGATGGTCAGATTTTTAGTGGATTTTGTATGGAGGCGACAGCAGGTGTTTTTCATTTGTGTGCAGAACGTGCTGCTGCCTTTAATATGTATCAAACATCTGGTCAAACCAGCATCAAGCGGATGATAGCCTTTCGTGATCAACCTCCTTATGGAGGAGGTTCAGGTATGCCATGTGGTGCCTGTCGGGAATTTTTACTGCAATTGTCACTTAAAAATCAAGATATGGAAATCATGCTAGACTATGCTCGAGGTGAGGTGGTTACTCTAAAAGAACTCATGCCCTACTGGTGGGGGACAGAACGCTATCAGAATGAAACTGATGAAGTGGAATAGCCCTTTCAAGTGTAAGGGATGAGCCACAAAGTGTATCCGAGGGTAACACTTGTGTGACGACTTCCTATATCTATCATTTTTAGTAAAACAAGAAAAAACTTGGGGAAACCTAAGTTTTTTCTATATTAGACTTGTTCGGTAACCAAATGTGATATACTATTTGTATGGAAACCATGTATGAAAAAGCTCAAAAACTCAGTTCAGAGAACTTCAAACTTCTCATAGGTGTTCAAAAAGAGACCTTTCAAGAAATGCTTACCTGTCTCAATGTAGCTTACCAACGTCAACATCGTCAAGGAGGTCGTCCACGCAA
>NZ_MSJL01000111.1 GCF_001921825.1 Streptococcus acidominimus | reverse complement strand
GCGTAGAAACAGCTAAGACAGCAGGAGTAGATAGTATCAGTGCCATCAACCCACCAGCAACTGCTAAGGACACAGCTAAGACAGCGATTGATACCGCTGCCGCAGCCAAGAAGCAGGAGATTGACAACCGTCAAGACTTGACAGATGAGGAAAAGGCAGCTGCTAAGTCAGATGTAGATACCAAGGCAAGCGAAGCTAAATCAGCTATCGACAGCGCTACAACAAACGCTGGCGTAGAAACAGCTAAGACAGCAGGAGTAGATAGTATCAGTGCTATCAACCCACCAGCGACCGCTAAGGACACAGCTAAGACAGCGATTGATACCGCTGCCGAAGCTAAGAAGCAAGCAATTGACAATCGCAAGGACTTGACGGACGAGGAGAAAGCAGCCGCTAAGTCAGATGTAGATACCAAGGCAAGTGAAGCTAAATCAGCTATTGATGCAGCAACCACTAACGAAGCAGTAGAAACAGCTAAGACAGCAGGCACAGAATCAATTTCTTCAGTTAATCCCCCAGCAACTGCTAAGGACACAGCTAAGTCAGCGATTGATACCGCTGCCGCAGCCAAGAAGCAAGAAATTGACAACCGCCAAGACTTGACAGATGAGGAAAAGGCAGCTGCTAAGGCAGATGTAGATACCAAGGCAAATGAAGCTAAATCAGCTATTGATGCAGCAACCACTAACGAAGCAGTAGAAACCGCTAAGACAGCAGGCACAGAATCAATTTCTTCAGTTAATCCCCCAGCAACTGCTAAGGACACAGCTAAGACAGCGATTGATACCGCTGCCGAAGCTAAGAAGCAAGCAATTGACAATCGCCAAGACTTGACGGACGAGGAGAAAGCAGCCGCAAAGTCAGATGTAGATACCAAGGCAAATGATGCTAAATCAGCTATTGATGCAGCAACCACTAACGAAGCAGTAGAAACAGCTAAGACAGCAGGCACAGAATCAATTTCTTCAGTTAATCCACCAGCAACTGCTAAGGATACCGCTAAGACAGCGATTG
>NZ_MSJL01000110.1 GCF_001921825.1 Streptococcus acidominimus | reverse complement strand
GAGCCTGATTTTAGCAGTGTAGCGGTGATTGCTGCTGCAACAGATATTCAATCCGTTGATACAATGACGGCGGTTTTTGGAGACTCAGATGGTAAAAAAAGTCAGGGCTACTATTTATCTAGGCAATATACTCCTGCTGAAGAGTTTGTCCAAAGTGTCCTAGATGATCCCAGAGTTCATGCGGTCACACAATTGTCTGGCTACTCCCAATCCTCCTATATGATTAAGGTTGGAGCCAAGTTCGGTATTCCAACCACTACCTTTAATGCCTGGTTTCACTACGGTTCATTAAGTGAGGAAGAAAAAGAGTTTATCAAAGAGCATCCGGGTCTCTTTATCGATTATCGCAAAAACAAGGATACCGTTGTCTTTCTAAATGATATTAACCATCCCAAAAACGCTGGCTATGATGAAAGTCTTGGTACGATATACTGGACAGACGGTACCAGTCACGATATAGGAGATTGGACGTTTGACCCAGAGACAGGACGGGTCTTGGATACCAAAACAGGTAAGCCCATCATTGGTGGGCCGACAGAGGCCTTTGCCCGAAGTGCCCGCCAGATGTTGCAGCTCAAAGCCTTGAAAGCCAAATGGGAAAAATTAGGTGGAGGCTTGAGCACCAATGAGACCCTCTTCCTTGACGCGGGGCAAAGTGCCCTCTTAGGGGCTTCTATGGCAGAGGCAGCAAAGACAGGCCTAGATGAATTGAAAGACTTGAAGCAAGAGGCAGATGAAGCGGCTGAAAGGCTGTGGTCAGGGATTGACTTTTCCAGCTATACCCACCTCGCTCGCTGGGAGGTAGAGGAGATCTTTGCCTCAAACGGTGTCACTTATGAGAAGATTGTCAGCGACTTTCAGTCCTATACGCAGGAAAAAGTCAAGCAGATGGAGGAGCTGTCAGGTACCTTTGACACCTTGAAGACCACACTTGATAGCGCAGTGGAGGAAAAGCTGGCTTTAGACCATCAATTGGCAGGAGAATTTAGGGCATGGAAAGAGGATCTTTAGAAGAATTGAGGGGCTCTATTCGACAGAAAGAGCAGGGACTGATTGCACAAGAAGAAGACTACTATCGTGC
>NZ_MSJL01000011.1 GCF_001921825.1 Streptococcus acidominimus | reverse complement strand
GATAGTCTAGGTGAGGACGACCGCCACGACTGATGACTTTATCTTTACGACTGAATAACTCTGACAACAAAGGAAGAAAGATATTCCAATCCATAACGGCATCCAAACGTTCTAAGGGATTGCCTTTCTCTGATAGTTTTGACAAGATTTTTTCATCGTCTGTGAATAAATGCATGACAGCTCTCCTCATTACTTTTTATTCTATTATCTCATTTTGGGGAAATTTAGGAAGTTTTTAGAGGTCCTCTTCATAATCTCCGAAACAACCAGCCGTTAAGGCTGGTTGTTTTTTGTCGGCAGAACTCCTAGTTGAGCAAAAATAGTTGAAGCGCTCATACTTGTCAAAAATCAACATCTGATGTCGTTAACTCGCCTTGCTGAGTAAAAAGCTCCAGTGGAGGTTTTTAGCCTGTTCCCTTAAAACAAGAAAGAACAGAGTTCTACCTGCTCCAACAATCTGGGGAGAGATTGTTGGAGGGAGGAGATAGAACGAGTGCAACTTGTGTCACCCAGTCTAGGAATAGACTGTTGAAGGTAGGAGATAGAACGAGTTGAACTCGTGTCAAGTGTGGCTACCTTTGGGCATAACTGTTTTAGCTTTAGCCAGTTCCAGATTTTGATTTTTATAGAGTATCATTAGCCAAAATTGCGAATTGCTAGGTAGGAATAAGGATCTTTAGTGTCCTTGATTTGAAATAAAAGAACTGCCTTTTTCCTTATTTTATGGTATACTGATACATATTAAATAAGCGAACGCATTGATAGGATTTTTATTAAAAAAGGGGGACAGTGATTCTATAAAATTATAGAAGATATGCAAAAGCAGACCTCCCAAAAGCCATTAAATCAATGTTTATAGAATTTTACAGAAAGATAGAAAGCAGAATTGTTATATCCTACACCTATTGCGAAATTGATTGAGAGTTATTCAAAACTCCCTGGAATTGGTATCAAAACGGCGACCCGTCTGGCTTTTTATACCATTGGTATGGAAGAAGATGTGGTCAATGAATTTGCGAAAAATCTTCTAGCAGCCAAGCGTGATTTGGCCTATTGCCAGATTTGTGGCAATCTGGCTGAAGAGGAATCCTGTGCCATCTGTCAAGATCAGACGCGAGATCTGTCAACGATTTTAGTCGTAGAAGATAGCAGGGATGTATCAGCCATGGAAAATATTCAGGAATACCACGGCTTATACCATGTCCTCCACGGTCTGATTTCTCCCATGAATGGGGTTGGGCCTGATGATATTAACCTCAAAAGTTTGCTGACGCGTTTGATGGAAAATGAGGTGACAGAAGTCATCATTGCTACCAATGCGACGGCAGATGGGGAAGCGACATCCATGTATATTTCAAGAGTTTTAAAACCTGCAGGAATCAAGGTGACGCGCTTAGCGCGGGGACTTGCAGTTGGTTCTGATATTGAATACGCCGACGAAGTAACCCTCCTTCGGGCTATTGAAAATCGGACCGAGTTATAGCCTCGGACAAGAGGTGCTACGAGAAGATTAGTATAGAAAGTTAGGGAAAATCCATGTCAAAAGAAACCATTATTCTCCTATATGGCGGACGCTCTGCGGAGCGTGAAGTGTCGGTTCTGTCTGCTGAAAGTGTTATGCGGGCTATTAACTATAATCAATTTTTTGTAAAAACCTATTTCATTACCAAAGACGGTGACTTTATCAAGACACAGGAATTTGATAGGACACCCTCTACCGATGAAAAGTTAATGACCAACAGCACCATTATTCCAAGTCAGAAGATTCGTCCAAGCGATATTTATGAGGAAAATGCCGTAGTCTTTCCCGTGCTTCATGGTCCAATGGGTGAAGACGGCTCTATCCAAGGATTTCTAGAAGTATTGCGCCTACCTTATGTGGGGACTAATGTCCTTGCTTCGAGCGTGGCTATGGATAAGATTACAACCAAGCAGGTATTGACATCCGAGGGGATTCCCCAAGTAGCATTTGAAACGGTGATTGAGGGTGAAGATCTGGAGGAAAAAATCCGTACGATTGAAGCCCATTTAACCTATCCCGTCTTTATCAAGCCGGCTAATATGGGCTCGAGTGTCGGCATTTCAAAGGCAGACAATCAAGCTGACCTGCGTGCGGCCCTTGAGCTAGCCTTTCGTTACGATAGCCGTCTCTTGGTAGAACAGGGAGTAAATGCCCGTGAAATCGAAGTTGGGCTGCTAGGGAATGCAGATATTCAGACAACCCTGCCCGGTGAAGTGGTTAAGGATGTTGCTTTCTACGATTATGACGCAAAGTATATCGATAATAAGATTAGCATGGCGATTCCAGCTGATGTCTCAACTGACGTGGCGGAACAGATGCGAAACTATGCAGCAACAGCCTTTCGAGTGATTGGTGGTTGCGGTCTGTCGCGTTGTGATTTCTTTTTGACAGAAGCAGGGGAAATCTTCCTCAATGAGTTAAATACCATGCCAGGCTTTACCCAATGGTCAATGTATCCTCTCTTGTGGGACAATATGGGTCTTGCCTATCCTGATCTGATTGAAGAGCTAGTAGCCCTAGCCAAGGAATCCTTTGATAAGCGCGAGCAACATTTGATTTAGGGCTTTACCTGTTAGTGTATCTATTTCAAGAGCTGATTCCAGCTTTAATCAGATGCTTTGGCAAAAATATGATATAATAAAAAGAGCATGTGCTCTTTTTATTATATTCTTATTGATGAGTAAGAACAGGTGGTTTTGATTGGCAGCATTGAGCTGTGGCTACCGTTGTTAAAGCAGGTGTCGGGAACCATCATTATTCTATTGAGACAGTCTTTTTTGATCTAAGACAAGCTCAAAAAGAGTGAAAATACCTATGATAGAAAAGAGCACTCTGGGAGACACTAATGAAATTAACAGTATATGAAGTCGCTCAAGTTGTTGGAGCGAAAAACGACGTAACCGTCTATGAGAATCAAGCTCTCCAAAAGGTTGAGTTTGATAGTCGCTTGATAGTAGAGGGAGATCTCTTTATTCCGCTAAAGGGGGCTAGGGATGGGCATGACTTTATCCCGGTGGCTTTTGAAAAGGGCTGTGTGATTACCCTGTCGGAGAAAGAAGTAGCTGTACCCCACATCCTAGTTGATGATTGCCTGCATGCCTTTCAGGCATTAGCGACCTATTACTTGGAGAAAATGAAGGTTGAAGTCATTGCTGTAACAGGTTCAAATGGCAAGACGACGACTAAGGATATGATCCACGATATTCTGGCTACGACCTTTAGGACCTACAAGACCCAAGGGAATTACAACAATGAAATTGGACTCCCCTACACAGCTCTCCACATGCCAGACGACACTGAAAAATTAGTCCTTGAAATGGGGCAGGATCACTTGGGGGATATTCATCTCCTATCAGAAATTGCAAAACCTAGTCTAGCTGTGATCACCTTATTTGGTGAGGCACATCTGGAATTTTTTGGTTCGCGAGAGCAGATTGCTCAAGGAAAACTACAAATAGCAGATGGTATGCCTGCGGGTGCGACCCTATTGGTGCCCGAAGATCCACTTGTAGCAGCCCATCTACCAAGTCAGCAACAGTTGGTGAGCTTTGGTGAGGAGGGCGATTTGCAAGTGACGAGTTTGGTCGAAAGCAAGGATAGCTTAACCTTTCAGGTCAATTTTATGGAGGGGGACATCTACCTGCCTGTTACAGGCAAGTACAATGCGACCAATGCCATGTTAGCGAGTTATGTGGGGAAATGTTTGGGCGTTTCAGACACGGCGATTAGACATGCTCTGGCACATTTAGAGTTGACCCGCAACCGAACAGAATGGAAAAAGGCAGGAAATGGGGCGGATATTTTAAGTGATGTCTACAATGCAAATCCGACAGCCATGCGCTTGATTTTAGAAACCTTTTCCAGTATTCCAGCCAATCAAAATGGTAGGAAATTAGCTGTTTTGGCAGATATGAAAGAACTGGGTCAGCAATCTGTTCAACTCCATCAGGAAATGATGAGCAGTCTCTCACCTGATTGCTTGGACATGCTATTCTTCTACGGACAAGATATTGAAGGTCTAGCACAAATGGCTAGCCAGTTGTTCCCGCCGGGCAAGGTCTACTTCTTTAGAAAAAATGAGAGGGAAGATCAATTTGAAGCACTTGTTGCGCGTGTCACAGCTAGTGTCAAGCCGCAAGACCAGATTTTACTCAAAGGAAGCAATTCCATGCACCTTGATCAACTTGTTGGGGCATTGGAAGCTATTTCCTAAGAAATAAGGAAAAGGAACCCAAGGATGAAAGAATTTTTTAGTGACCAGCCCAGTTTTCCACCTGTGCTAGGCTTTGATGGGCATCTGTATCTTTTCATTAGTTTGCTATTGGTGGTGGTTGGTTCTATCAAGTACTATGAGAATAAGAAGTGGCAGTTGACCTTTAAAAGCCTACAAGTGCTCCAGTTAGTCCTGCTCTACGGTTGGTATCTGGCTGTTAGGGAGCCGATTTCTGAAGCCTTGCCGCTCTATCATTGCCGTATGGCAATGTTTGTGCTGTTACTAGCACCAGACAAGTCACCTTATAAGGAATATTTCTCTCTATTAGGTGTCTTTGGCTCCATCTGTGCCTTGATTTATCCTATTTTCGATCCCTTTTCTGGCTTTCATGTGACCATCTTTTCCTTTATCTTTGGGCATCTAGCCCTTTTAGGGAATGCGATGAACTACCTCATGCGTCTACATGATTACCAGTTAAATCTAGGAAAGATTGCTCAGCTAACCTTTGGTATCAATAGCTTTATTTTATTGGTGGACATAGTGACAGGTGCGGACTATGGCTTTTTAAGGAACCTGCCTTTGCTCGGAAATTTTGGTCTGTTTTGGAACTATCTGATAGAATCGGTTCTCTTTACCTTGATTCTAACTGCCTTCTTAAAGATTTTCCAAGCAGTGCAGCTATCTCGCCAGCAAGAAAATAAACAGTATGAAAGGGGCTAGAAGCTCCTTTTCGATTTTTTCTAGGAAAGTGGATGGTAGCGTTGAAGGACATTAGGAAGTCAGGACATGCTTTACCTAAGAGGATGGGAAGAACTACTTTTTGTTCTACCCTTTTGTTCTCCATCACTCAGATTTGAAAAATCCTCTTCTTTTGGTTATAATAATAGGGATAGGGAGGGGCAGACGAGACTCTGCTCTACTATGTTTAAAGAGTATAAAAAGTGAAAAAGGAATGATGATGACGCTACAAGATGAAATAAAAAAACGCCGTACCTTTGCTATTATCTCCCACCCAGATGCGGGGAAAACAACGATTACAGAGCAACTGCTCTACTTCGGTGGGGAGATTCGTGAGGCTGGTACGGTTAAGGGGAAAAAGACAGGAAATTTTGCAAAGTCTGACTGGATGGATATTGAAAAGCAAAGGGGAATTTCTGTGACCTCTTCTGTGATGCAGTTTGATTATGACGGTAAGCGTGTCAATATTCTTGATACCCCGGGACACGAGGACTTTTCAGAAGATACCTATCGGACTTTGATGGCGGTTGATGCTGCGGTCATGGTCGTTGACTCAGCCAAGGGGATTGAGGCGCAGACGAAAAAATTGTTTGAGGTTGTCAAACACCGGAATATCCCAGTCTTTACCTTTATTAACAAACTAGACCGTGATGGTCGTGAGCCACTTGATCTTTTAGAAGAGTTGGAAGAAGTCCTTGGGATTGCCAGTTTTCCGATGAACTGGCCTATCGGTATGGGAAAATCATTTGAAGGCTTATACGACTTGCACAACAAGCGCTTGGAGCTTTATCGTAGCGAGGAGCGCTTCGCAAGTTTTGATGAGGGGGAAGCGCTTTTTGGGAATAACCCTTTCTATGCGCAGGTGCTAGAGGATATTGAACTGTTGAGTGAGGCGGGAAATGAATTTTCGGAAAGTGCGATTTTAGAAGGGAAATTAACTCCTGTTTTCTTCGGCTCCGCCTTGACCAATTTTGGTGTACAGACCTTCCTCGAAACCTTCTTGCAATTTGCACCAGAACCGCATGGTCATTTGAAAACAGATGGAGAGCTGGTTGAGCCTCTATCCAAAGATTTTTCAGGATTTGTCTTTAAAATTCAAGCCAACATGGATCCCCGCCACCGCGACCGCATTGCCTTCGTTCGTATCGTTTCAGGGGAATTTGAGCGTGGTATGGATGTCAATTTGATGCGGACAGGAAAGAAAGCCAAGCTATCAAATGTCACCCAGTTCATGGCGGAGGCGCGTGAGAATGTCGAAAATGCCGTAGCAGGAGATATTATCGGGGTCTACGATACAGGAACCTATCAGGTTGGAGATACCTTGACTGTCGGCAAGAACAAGTTTGAATTTGAACCCCTGCCAACCTTTACTCCTGAAATGTTTATGAAAGTTTCTGCTAAGAATGTCATGAAACAAAAATCCTTCCACAAGGGAATGGAGCAGCTAGTACAAGAAGGAGCAATTCAGCTCTACACCAACTACCAGACAGGAGAGTATATGCTGGGAGCAGTTGGTCAACTCCAATTTGAGGTCTTTAAGCACCGTATGGAAAATGAATATAATGCCGAAGTAGTCATGACGCCGATGGGGAAAAAAACTGTGCGCTGGATCGCCCAAGAGCAGTTGGATGAACGGATGTCGTCTAGCCGTAACATCCTTGCCAAGGATCGCTTTGACCATCCCGTTTTCCTGTTTGAAAATGATTTTGCCCTCCGCTGGTTTGCGGACAAGTATCCAGATGTGGTACTGGAAGAAAAGATGTAGGAAGGATGGCGTGAAATGGGCTTATTATCAGATTTTATAAAGAATATCGGTCAAGCGGAGAAGAAAAAAATAGAAGAACATCTTAATGAGCTTTTATTGCCGACGGAGCAGATGACAGCAACCTTTGACTTTACTTCCGACATAATGATCTTTACGGATAGACGCTTGATTTGGGTGGATAAGCAAAGAATAGGGAATAATAGAATATATTATAAGTCCTTTCCCTATCGTTCTATTTCACACTTTGAGCTCGAAATATATGGCGTTGGGAAATTTAAATTCTGGACTTTAGCTAGTACGGAGCCAGTCATCTCTATGACAATTCTAGATGTGAAGACTGCCTTTGCTTTTCAGCGGGCTTTTGCAGAAGTAGTATCAAACTAAAAAATGAGAGTGCAAACTCTCATTTTTTAGTTTTTGATTTTAAAGGGATACTGTTCACCTCCGATAAAGGTTAAGGTATCACCGCTGTGGTGATAGATCATAACGTCACCTGGTTTAAGGTCAATTCCAGAAGAAGTAACATCAGAAGAAGAATTAATCTTGGTTACTGTGATGGAGTGTGTGAACGGGCTAACCTCTCCCTCAAAGTAGACAGCAGAGAATTTACCGCTCACTCTGTCATATTGTCCATGATTGTCAGCCATCTGCTTAGCCATCATGTCATCAAATTCTCTTTCAAATTGCTCAGGTGTAGGAAATAGTGCTTTCATTTGGGCTTCATAATTATCTCCAAATGATTGCTTCAGAAATGCTTCTTTAGAGAGACCGTATTGTTCTGCTTCTTGTTCTGTTTCTTGTTCTGTTTCTCGTAAAAATTCATTATATGCATTCTCAATCATTTGATTATAAGAGTCTAGTAATGATTCTTTGTTGAAAGAAGCGTAGAGTGTAGCGACTGCTTTATTGTCTTTGATCTCAAGTACGAGACCCGATTTACCAACAAACTCTTCTGGATTGATTTGAAATTCGTCTACGCCACTTTGAAATTGATGAATGCCTATCTGTCTCAATTCAGCAGCAAGACTTGGATTTTCCCACTTACCTGTAATATTCCCATTTTGGTAGATGAAAAATCCGGCAATGGCAATGACCGCAAGGAGACTTCCGATAATTCCTAAGACGATTTTCAAGACACTTTTTCGCTTTTTCTTCTTGTTCTCTACCATTTCTGTGAGAGGATCTAATTGTTGACGTTCCATAAAAACTCCTTTTGTTTGATACATATATATTATAAAAGGGGTTCCTTTTTCTGTCAAGGTCATTTTTAGCAAGTCTAACTAAGGCATGAGGCACATAAATTTCCATGATTACTTAAAGTATAAGAGCAGATTCTGGCATAGCGAAACATGCATAAAGGAGAGGTTCGTGGACGAATCAATAATACTCGTCAAACATCAAAATCTGACGTCGTTCATTCACCTTGCTGAGTAAAAAGCTCCAGTGGAGGTTTTTAGCCTGTTCCCTAAAAACAAGAAAGAACAGAGTTCTATTTGCTTCAACAGTCTGGAAAAGACTGTTGAAGGTTGGGAAATAGAACGAGTGGAACTCGTGTCGGACATTCTAGGAAAAGACTGTTGAAGGTTGGAAATAAAACGAGTGCAACTCGTGTCAAGTGTGCCACCTTTTGGTACATAACTGTTTCAGCTTTAGCCAGTTCTAGATTTTGATTTTTATAGAACCCAATATGAGAATCTCTGTCCCTTGAAAATGGATGTTTATGAAAAAATAATGGATTTCACTATCTTTTGACCTTTCTTTGTGGTATACTAGATAAGTTGCATGTAACAAAAATGTATATATGGGAAATAAGCTCCACTTCTTGAACCAGAATGATGTCTAAAAACTGTCCATCAAGACTCTTGACAAAGTTTCGTTTTGATGTTCGAAGAGTGTTAGACGGTTTTTATTTTTAGACGAGGGCGGATGTCCCATTGGTGATGTTGGGATGTTCCCAACTTAGAAAGAAGAATATGAAATTTAATGAATTCCAATTATCTGCTGACTTGCTAGCAGAAATCGAAACAGCGGGCTTTGTAGAGGCAAGTCCGATTCAAGAAAAGACCATTCCACTAGCCCTTGAAGGCAAGGATGTGATTGGTCAGGCTCAAACAGGAACAGGAAAAACAGCGGCCTTTGGTCTGCCTACTCTTGAAAAAATCCGTACAGACGAGGGGACGATTCAAGCTTTGGTCATTGCCCCAACGCGGGAGTTGGCAGTTCAAAGTCAGGAAGAGCTCTTTCGATTCGGGCGTAGCAAGGGTGTCAAGGTACGCTCTGTCTACGGAGGCTCAAGTATTGAAAAGCAAATCAAGGCGCTCAAGTCTGGCGCTCATATCGTCGTTGGAACACCCGGTCGTCTCCTTGACTTGATCAAACGTAAGGCTTTGAAACTCCATCATGTTGAGACGCTTATCCTAGATGAAGCTGACGAAATGCTCAACATGGGCTTCTTAGAAGACATTGAGGCGATCATCTCCCGAGTTCCAGAAGCCCGTCAAACCCTCCTCTTTTCAGCGACCATGCCAGCTCCGATCAAACGTATCGGTGTTCAGTTTATGAATAATCCCGAGCATGTGCAAATTGAGGCCAAGGAGTTAACAACGGAACTGGTCGATCAGTACTATATCCGCGTCAAAGAGCAGGAGAAGTTTGATACGATGACCCGCCTTATGGACGTGGCTCAGCCAGAATTAGCAATCGTCTTTGGTCGGACGAAGCGCCGTGTGGATGAACTAACGCGTGGTTTAAAGATTCGCGGTTTCCGTGCAGAAGGCATTCATGGTGACTTGGATCAAAGCAAGCGTCTACGTGTGCTACGTGATTTCAAGACAGGTGGCCTAGATGTCCTAGTTGCAACGGATGTTGCGGCTCGTGGTTTGGATATTTCAGGGGTGACCCATGTCTACAACTACGATATTCCACAAGACCCTGAAAGCTATGTTCACCGTATCGGTCGAACAGGTCGTGCAGGAAAAACTGGTCAATCCATTACCTTTGTCTCACCTAATGAGATGGGTTACCTCAAGATTATTGAGGATTTGACCAAGAAACGCATGACTGGCATGAAACCTGCGACAGCAGAAGAAGCCTTTCAAGCCAAGAAAAAAATTGCTCTGAAGAAAATCGAACGTGATTTCGCAGATGAAACAATCCGCAAGAACTTTGCTAAATTTGGTAAGGATGCTCTGAAACTTGCGAGTGAATTTTCGCCAGAAGAACTGGCGATGTACATTTTAAGTCTGACCGTACAAGATCCAGAATCAATGCCAGAAGTGGATATTGCGCGCGAAAAACCATTGCCGTTTAAGTATGTCCCAGGTGATAAAGGTGGCGGTCGTAGTCGGTCTGGCAAGAATAGCAACAGATCATCACATAATCGCCGCGGAGAGGATCGTCGTGGTGGCCGCCATGATTATAAGGAAAAGCGTCGTTTCAACGACCGTGACCATTTCGGAAAAGACAACAAAAACCACGCAAACGTATCTCAAGCGAGAAAAAGGCAGGATTTGTCATTCGCAATAAGGGAGATAAGTAGGAAGTTTTAGAGAGTGGGATAGACATTAAGGGTGTCTATCCCACTCTCTTTTTGTTTGATTTTTATAGAGTACGAGAACTATTTTGATTTTTTTCTAAATAGTTCTTGACATCATCAAACAAAGGGAGTAGAATGGTATTTAGAAATATTTCTAAATAGAAAATGAAAGGAGACGATATGGCACTATCAGAAACCTTAAAGGCAATTTCAGCCCCGATTCGTAGACAGATTTTGGATAGCTTGAAGTCGGGTCCCAAGTCTGCAGGTGAGATTGTAGAGCTATTTCACTTAAGTGGCGCTACGGTATCGCACCACTTATCTGTCTTGAAGAAGGCAAGTCTCATTTTAGAAGAAAGGCAGAAGAATTTTATCTATTACCGACTAAACTATACCGTATTTGAAGAAGTGCTGGTTTGGATTGCCAGCTTTGGAGGAGGAACAGATGAAAAAAATTGATTGGAAATTGCTTATTGTAACCAGCAGTATCTTCTTGATACCATTGGTTCTAATCCTTATCTACTACGGACAGTTACCAGCTGTCTTATACACACATTTTGGAATTGATAGTCAGGCAAATGAGATAAGTGACAAATGGATAGCGCTCGTTTTAACTCCTATTTTGTTAGTTGTCGTCCACCTTTCCTTGTGTATCGGTCTTGATATGACAAAGAGTGGGAGACTTCCTGTCGTAAAGGTGGTGAAGTGGGTAATCCCTATCTTTACAACGCTTGAAACGGTGCTGATTTTGGTGTATAATGCAGGCAATCAGATAGATGTTCGGCGCCTAGTCGTAGCCCTTTTGGCACTAATATATCTATTACTGGGAAACTATCTGCCAAAAGATGTGGCAGGTATGACAGATTCCAAAACATTGATGGATCGAAAGAAAACAGCCTATCTGTTTATAAGCGGAGCGTTCGCTCTTCTTCTCAGCCTCTTTTTTGCCCCGACTGTATCTCTGGTGGTAGGAATAGTCTTTATAGTTCTTGTCATCAGCTGGAGTATATGTGTTGGGGTAAAGAATTACAGGAGCACGAGCAATAGGCTTTAGACCTTAGCTCTGATTTATATGAGAGGGAGAGGAATAGGGCAGTAGTCAGCAGATATAGATAAGAATATCAGTAAATAAGGAGGTTTAGATGGGAATCAGGAATTTGGACAAAGCATCATCACTCTAAACGATTACCAATAAAAAGGAGAAGATGATGATTACTTATACGACACAAGGAAAATTGGATATGAAAGCAGTGCTCGCCCTCTATGAAGCAGTTGAATGGAGCAATTATACCGAGCAAGCTGGGATGTTAGAGCAAGCCCTGAAAAATAGTTTACAGGTCATTGCTGCCTTTGATGAAGAAAAGCTCGTGGGACTGATACGGGCTGTTGGTGATGGATATTCGATCGTATTCGTGCAAGATATTCTGGTTTTGCCAGACTATCAGAGAATGGGCATTGGGCGCCAGCTCATGGAGAGTCTTCTAGCAATCTATCCGAATATCTATCAACTACATCTTTTGACAGGAAAAGAAGAAAAGACAAAGGCTTTTTACGAATCCCTAGGATTTAGAGCAGTTGATGAACTAGACTGCGTAGCCTATACCTATTTGAAATGATCTAGTCATTTGACTGAACTTGGATACACTGCCGTTTTGACTTGCCATATCCAAGTACTGCCTGTGTCTTTGCTCCTTGACTTAATACTCTTCAAATATCAAAACGATTGCTTGTCAGCTCAACTTGGTGAACTTCAGTTCTACCTGCGGTTTCATTGCCTAGTCAGAATTTGATTTTTGACGAGTATAAGCTCATTGCAACTATAAAAACGCCTCACTCCTTATTGGGAGTGAGGTTTTCTGCAATATAGTGCAATTTTTGCTGGCGTGTTTTGCGCTTGAAGAGGGCTTCTGCAGACATGGCGCTGGGCTTATCGGGAAAACGTTCGTAGTAGAGAAGCTCAACAGGTCTGCGGCTTTTGATGCGGGTGTACTTGGCGCCTTTTCCGCTGTTGTGGGTCGCAATCCGTTTATCAAGGTCTGTCGTGTAACCGGTGTAGAGGCTACCATCTGCGCAGGTGAGGACATACATATAATGACTAGCTTTTTCCAAAGTAAATTTCCTCGATTTCTGCTGTATAGTTTCCATCTGCTTGATGAACAACCAGAGGCGGTAAAATCTTTAAGCCCTCCAAAGAACCGTCTTTTATAGCCTCAATCAGGAGCATATTGGCATCCTTATTCGCCTTTGGGTGGATAAACTGAATCCGCTTGGGAGCTAGATTATAAGCCTTCATGGTATCAATAATCTCAAGGAAGCGATCGGGTCGATGTACCATAGCCAAGCGTCCATTTGATTTGAGCGCATGACGGCTGACCGCACAAATTTCTTCTAGATTGGTGGTGATTTCATGGCGGGCTAATACATAATGCTCACTGGCTTTTAGGTTGGGTTGTTGTTCAATCTTGAAATAGGGTGGGTTACAGAGAATCAGGTCGACCTGCGAACGTGGCACATAATCTAGCAGGTGTTTGAGATCGTCATGCACCATCTCGACCTGTCCCTCTAATTGATTGAGAGCGATCGAGCGTCTTGCCATATCTGCCAAGCGTCCTTGGATTTCAATCAGAGTAATCTTGGCCTTGGTTTGAGTAGAAGCAAAGAGACCGACTGCCCCATTTCCGCTACATAAATCCACGATAAGCCCTTTTGGGGGCAATTTTGGAAAGCGCGATAAAAGAACGCTATCAATAGAGTAGCTAAAGACTTCCTTATTTTGTATAATCTTGACATCGGTGGAAAAGAGCTGATCAATCCTCTCTCCAGCTTGTAATAGTGCTTTGTTCATTCATCTATTATAGCATATTGTTACGGCGGATGAAAAATCTTTGCTAGCTTCCAAAATATGGTATAATAGGAGGGAAATTAGCAAAGGAGAGTATGATGTTTTATTCCTACCTACGAAGTTTATTAGTCTTTTTACTATGGGCTGTCAATGGCAATATTCATTATCATGATAGGGAGAAAATTTTGCCTCCAGATCAAAATTATATCTTGGTAGCACCCCATCGAACCTTTTGGGACCCTGTCTTTTTAGGCTATGCTTCAGCACCCAAACAGTTTATTTTTATGGCTAAAAAAGAATTGTTCAAGGATCGAGGCTTTGGTTGGTGGATTAGTAAGTGTGGTGCCTTTCCCATTGACCGGGATAATCCGGGAACTGCAGCTATTAAATACCCCGTCAAAATGTTGAAAAAAAGCAATCGTTCCTTGGTGATGTTCCCATCAGGTAGTCGCCATTCCAGTGAATTAAAGGGTGGTGTAGCTGTCATTGCAAAGACTGCCAAGGTTAAGATTATGCCTGCAACCTACATTGGACCAATGTCCCTGAAAAATCTATTGTTGGGAGATCGGATTGATGTTGCTTTTGGAAATCCAATCGATATTTCAGATATTAAACGCTTGGATGATGCAGGTATCGCAGAAGTCACCAACCGCATTGAGACAGAATTTAATCGCTTGGACGACCTTGCCCGCTCTGCCCAGACAGGCAAGAAACGCTTGGGCTATTGGACATTTATCTACCGTCTCCCAGTCTTGATCCTTGTCGCTCTTGTCCTAGGCTTGACCTATCTCTTTAGCTATGTCGCAAGTTTTGTTTGGAAACCAGATACCCATTTAGATAAATAATAAAAAAACTCGTCTCGCGCGAGTTTTTTTGATCGGTTTTACGAATAAATAGGTGGAGGTAGAAATATGTCTGAAAAATGGACGCAGTTATTGCGTGATTATAAATTATTTCTTCTTATAGCAATAGGAGTTGCTGCGCTGATAGTGACCATCTTTTTTATAGGGCAAACAGGACAGTCGGAGGAATTGGCTAGTGTAGCAGCCGTAGCGCCTAGTAGTGAGCAGTTAGAAGAGGGTGTACCCCCTTCGCAGTCAACAGAGATCCTAGTAGTTGATGTCAAGGGAGCAGTCACGAAGCCCGGTCTGTATCAGCTGGCGGTAGGGAGTCGCATCCAGGATGCAATCGTAGCAGCGGGTGGCTTGACAGAGGCAGCTGATTCTAAGTCCATCAACCTAGCTCAAAAGGTGAGTGATGAGGGGATTGTTTACGTAGCAACCAAGGAGGAGGCTGTTTCTATTGTGCCAAAGCAAGCAGGTGGGGATAAGGAAACAAGAGCAGGTCTAGTGAGGCTCAATACTGCGACAGAAGCAGATTTGCAGACGATTTCAGGTATCGGTGCTAAGCGTGCAGCAGATATTATCGCCTATCGGGAGACTAATGGTCGTTTTCAATCGGTTGATGATTTGAAAAATGTACCTGGAATCGGTGGTAAGAGTTTGGAGAACATTCGTCCCTATGTTACAGTTGATTAAAGGTCTGCCTCTTTCTCCGCCCCATTTAACCGTCTTGGTCTTAGCCCTCTATTTTGTGATGAACGACCTATCTTTCCTATCAATCATGGTTTTGCTAGGCTTGCTGATTCTGCTATGGTTTCATCAAGGGAAAAGAACCGTTTTTAGGCTTCTACCCATTTTAGCCTGTTTTTGCTTCCTATTCAGTCTGCAAGGTATAAAAAGGAGATTGGACGAAAGGTCTAGCCCTGTGACCATCAGTCATTTAACGGTCAAACCAGATACTATCCAAGTCAATGGTGACACTCTTTCCTTTCGTGGAACATCGTCAGGACGTTGCTATATTGTTTTTTATCAACTGAAAAGTCAAGAGGAGCAGACCTATTTTAAAGGTCTATCACATCTGGTGCGCTTAGAAGTAGAGGCGACTGTCTCTGAACCAGAAGGTCAGCGGAATTTTAATGGCTTCGATTATCGGGGCTATTTGAGGACACAGGGGATTTACAAGATGGTTAAGGTCAATCGTATTAAGCAGGTGCAACAGTGGATTTCATGGAATCCTTTGGACTGGCTTTCCCTACTTCGGCGTAAGGCATTGGTCTACATCAAAGAATATTTTCCGAATCCAATGCGACACTATATGACAGGGCTCTTGTTTGGAGATTTGGACACAGAATTTGATCAGATGGGCGACCTGTATTCTAGCTTAGGAATTATCCATTTATTCGCCCTTTCTGGTATGCAGGTCAGCTTTTTCGTGCAGACATTCCGTTATCCTTTCTTGCGCCTTGGAGTAAAAAAGGAAGTCGTTGATTGGCTACAAATCCCTTTTTCCTTTATGTATGCAGGGTTAACAGGCTTCTCGGTTTCGGTCAACCGTTCTCTTTTACAAAAGATTTTCAGTAATATGGGCATGAGGAGTTTAGAGAACATAGCCTGTACCCTTATCCTTTCATTCTTGCTCATGCCGCATTTTTTACAAACAGCAGGCGGTGTCCTTAGTTTTGCCTATGCCTTTTTACTAACTGTTTTTGATTTTGACGATCTGAAACCTTATCAGCGAGGATTTGTAGAAAGTTTGGCGATTTCGCTCGGTATCTTGCCTTTCTTGATCTATTATTTTTACAGTTTTCATCCCTTGTCTATTCTACTGACCTTTTTCTTTTCATTTCTTTTTGACCGAATCTTGCTGCCGGGCTTGAGTCTTGTCTTTCTCCTGTCTCCATTTGTGAGGCTTACACAGGTCAATCATTTCTTTATAGGATTAGAAACTGCTATTCAGTGGGTGGCAGGTTTGGGCTTTAAACCCTTGATTTTTGGAAAGCCGACAGCTATGTTGCTCCTGCTCTTAGTGATTATCTTCTTCTTTACGTATGACAGCTATCAGACCAAGAAATGGCAGGGATACCCAAGGAAAGTCAAAAAGAGAAGAGGGAGTGCGGTCGAAGAGAGGACTGGGGTTCATCAAAATACATTGCCAAAGGATCCTCTTGCTCTTCAAAGAGTATTAGGTCTGACCGGCATGGTAGCTCTGCTATTTTTCCTGATAAAATATCCCTTGGAAAATGAGGTGACAGTAGTGGATGTTGGGCAGGGTGATAGTATCTTTTTGAGGGATGTGCGCGGGCGGACGGTCTTGATTGATGTGGGCGGTAGAGTCACTGCTTCTCCGAAAGAAGACTGGCGACAAAAGACAGGGCAGGCGAATGCAAAGAGAACGCTAATTCCCTATCTTCATAGCCGGGGCGTAGATAAGATTGACTATCTGGTCTTAACGCATGCCCATACAGACCACATGGGTGATTTGGTGGAAGTAGCTAAAGAACTGACTATTGACAAGATTTATATCTCCGAAGGAAGCGTTACAAGTCAGGAGCTAGCAGAGATATTGGATAAAGTAAAGATAGTACCTCACCTAGTAAAAGTAGGTGATAGGATTCCGGTAGCAGACGGCTTTTTACAGGTGCTCTATCCTTATCGAAAGGGTGATGGAGGCAATGATGATTCGATTGTGTTATACGGGGAATTATTGCAGACCCGCTTTCTATTTACAGGTGATTTGGGAGACGGGGAACTGGAGTTGCTGCGACAGTATCCAGGCTTGTCTGTTGATATTTTGAAGGTAGGACATCATGGATCAAAAGGTTCTTCTTATCCCGAATTTTTGGATGCTATTTCTCCCAAGATTGCCTTGATTTCAGCGGGGAAAAACAATCGTTACCAGCACCCGCATCAAGAAACCCTATCCCGCTTCCAAGAACGACAGATCCAAATCTTTAGGACTGACGAACAAGGAGCTATTCGCTTGAGAGGCTGGAAAAAGTGGAAGATTGAAACGGTAAAGTAAGATACGAGAGCGTTAAGCAACTCCTAGACAAAATAGGAAATCGAAGCAGGGTGTCTTGCACCCAATGAGATTTATCTTTTTGTCAGTGAGTTGTAGCTCGAGTTCAATTACAAGATGTGAAGCCGTTAAAAAAGCGACTGAAAAATAGGAGACTGACGTAGTGTTCGATGAACACAAGGAAGTCTATCTTTTTTCCGAGCTTTTAGCCCGAGTTCAGTTACTCAAGATACGAGGGCGTTAAAAAAGCGACTGAAAAATAGGAGACTGACGTAGTGTTCAATGAACACAAGGAAGTCTATCTTTTTTCCGAGCTTTTAGCCCGAGTTCAGTTACTCAAGATACGAGAGCGTTTGACATGAGCACTGCTCGTTTTATTTCCCACCTTCCACAGTCTATTCCTAGACTGTGGGAGCAACTCCTAGACAAAATAGGCGGCCGAACAGAAGCGGTTCGCTTCGTAGTGAGACCCCCACAAAGGCAACTAGATTGGCGTATTAGCGACAATCAGATGACTACTGTGATGTTTTCTAAGTTTACTCAACTTTTTGACTACGCTTTGTCAGTGAGTTGTAGCTCGAGTTCAATTACAAGATGTGAAGCCGTTAAAAAACCGATTGAAAAATAGGAAATACGACGCAGAAGACAGTGAGAGTTTGCTTCGCAAACTTCTATCTTTCGCCTCTAAAGGTATGCTATACCTTTAGAGCTAGGAGTATTTATCCCTAAAGGGAGCCACAGCTGTAACTAGCTAAAGCTAGAACACCTGCGTCTCTTTTTTTCTGAGGTTTTAGGCTGAACTCAATTATACAAGATACAAGAGCGTAAAGAGCAAAGGCAGACCTCATTATGTATTAATACTCACCTCCCTGACTATTAATACCATATCCGTAAGCAGGCATAGCCTGCAACAGCTACGGAAAACTAGGATTTTGAAGCAGAACTTTTAGACGAGAGTTTGCTTCGCAAACGGCTATTTCTCGCGAGGCTTAAAGTTAAGGAGTGGGGAAAAGCAAACCCTTTTTCAATTGATGAGGCTTCTGTCCTGCTCTCATTAGTGGAGATAGGATACATTAGGCACATTTTTAAGGAAAAGCTATCATCATCTAGCCCCTGTTCTGATTTGTGAAAGTGATTTCAACATGGTATAATGGGGCAATCATGTTTTATTTTTCACAAACTTAGAAAGGCTAGGAATGTAAGATGATTTCCTATCAACCATTAAATTTATACCGTCAATTTAAGGAGGCAGCAGAGCGGTTTCCAGAAGTTGCTATTGTCTTTGACAAGCCTTATCAGTCGTTTCCTGAATTAGGACTTGAAAATACCTATGCCCAAGTTTTTGCTGCCATCCAACAAAGAGCCTATCAGCTGGCGGCTTTAGGGATTTCCTATGGCGATAAGGTCATGTTTTATAAAAGCCCTGCATTTGATACCTACTTGCTGGCAGTGGCTGCAACAGCCTTGGGTGCCGTTCCAGTGATGCCGTCCTATCACTTGCCAGCCAGTACTCTGGATGTCTTTGCAGAACGGTTGGAGCGGTCCTTTATCGTTTTTGACGAGGAGACAGTAGAGCGGGTTGCAGCGATGGAGCGCAAGGACTTAGTGACGACACTTGCGGTCACAGACTTGCTGACATTTCCTGCTAATCCTGTCGCAGAGAACCTGCTTCCTGAAGAGATGATCCAATATATGACCCACACCTCTGGAACGACAGGGATTCCCAAGTTGATTTGTCACACAGCGCAGACAATGGGCTGGCGGGTTGCTTGGCAACAGACAATTTTTGAAAAGATGAATGAGCGTCAGTTATTGGCATTCCATATTTCCCCTGTTCACTCACGCTATAATATTGGAGTTTCTTCTGCCATTGGACTTGGCTTCCCCTTGCTTCCCTTGTCGTCAGCTAAGGCTCAAGATGTCGCGGAGAGTTTGGAGCGCTATAAGCCAATGGCACTTGAAACCCATCCTAATAATTTTGTACAATGGGCGCAACTCGCTAAGAAAAATCCGTCTGTCTTTTCAAGTATCCGTTACTATCATTCCACCTTTGATGCTATCAATATAGGAACCCTACGTACTTTTCTAGAGGCTTCTAAGAAAAATATCCCTGTCTTTATGCAGGTATATGGCCAGAGCGAATGTGGACCGATGATTTTGCGTTATCATCGTCTGGAAACACTTGGGCAGACAAATGGTCGAGATATGGGAATCGGACTGAAAGGCTACACCAAGGCGCGGATTACAGATGAAAATGGTCATCCTCTGCCAGCTGGTCAAAATGGTCATATTCAACTCCTGTCGCGCGGTCGTGCAGTCACCTATTACAAGGAGGACGCTCGCTTCCAAGAAAATGTTTACGGAGACTGGTGGGACAGTGGTGACTATGGCTGTATGACGATGGAGGGTACCCTGCTCTTGAAAGACCGTCAGGTTGATGTGATTGAATCAATTGATAGTAACCTCGCTTTGGAAGATTTCTTGCTGGATCACTTGGATTTCCTAGCAGAGGTTGTGATCATTCGTGATGCAAATGGTGCTCCGCAACCGATTATTGCCCTTGCAGAAGGTGCGGACATGGACTGGGATGCCTGGTGGCATCAAGTGGCGGATCTTCCCTTACTCAAGGAACCAATCTTAATGGCCTATGAGGATATTCCACGGACTGCAACAATGAAGGTTCAGCGTTTGAAAATGGAAGCAGAAATGAAGATGAAGAACCTCTGATGCTATATTCTCATTGAAAAAGGAGTGTTTATACTCGTCAAAAATCAAAATCTGACGTCGTTAACTCGCCTTGCTGAGTAAAAAGATCCAGTGGAGGTTTTTAGCCCGTTCCCTTAAAACAAGATAGAACGAGTGGAACTCGTGTCGGACAGTCTAGGAATAGCCTGTTGAAGGTTGGAAATGAAACGAGTGGAACTCGTGTCAAGTGTGGTCCCCTTTGGGACATAACTGTTTCAGCTTTAGCCAGTTCCAGATTTTGATTTTTATAGAGCCCAATTACATTCTCCTCTTGCTTCTCCTGTTTTAGAATTGGCTCTCAATGACGTCAAACTGTAACAAGAGGGGGTGGAAAAGATTTTCTATCAATTAAAAGTTCCAACTCTTGCAAGTGACCGATTTTGTCCCCCACACTCTTTTTTGATATAATGGAAGGAGAAATGCGAGGGAAGTATGACCATTATTGATGAGATTCAGAAATTAAAGAAAGAGAATTTGGGCCTACTAACGGTTCTGGCTGGAGAAGATGTTGGACAGTTTCAAGTAGCTAAGGAAGCCCTTCTGAAACAAATTGGTTTTCATACCAGTGACTTGAGCTATGCATATTTTGATATGTCAGAGACAGACTATGCTCAGGTGGAGCTAGATCTGGTATCTCTCCCCTTTTTCTCGGATGAAAAAATTGTTATCTTGGACTATTTTGCAGATGTGACAACCGCTAAAAAACGTTATTTGACCGATGAGGAGCTGAAAAAATTTGAGGATTATTTGAGCCAACCAGTTGCAACGACCAAGCTACTGATCATTGCTGGAGGCAAGCTCGATAGTAAGCGTCGTCTGGTCAAGCTTTTGAAACGGGACGGTCTGGTCTTAGAGGCAAATAGTCTCAAAGAGGCGGAACTTCGCCAATTTTTCAAGCAGGAAATCGGGAAAATTGGTTTGATAATGGACAACACTGTTATGGATCATCTGTTGATCAAATCCAATTTTGATTTTGCTGAAATCCATAAAAATCTTGCTTTCCTGCAGTCTTATAAGGGGAGTAGTCAGATTCACTTAGACGATATTGAACAGGCTATTCCGAAAACCCTTCAGGATAATCTCTTTGATATGAGCCAGCTTCTCTTAAAAGGGAAGATTGATCAGGCTCGAAATCTAGTACGTGACTTACGTTTGCAGGGAGAAGGTGAGATTAAGCTAATTGCGATTCTGCTCAATCAATTCCGCCTCTTCTTACAGGTTCAGATACTGCATAAGGAGGGGTTGAGCGAGCAACAGATGGTCGCTGAATTATCGGACATTATAGGGCGGAAAATCAATCCTTTTCAAGTCAAATTCGCCTTAAGGGATTCACGTTCTTTGTCGCTTCCCTTTATTAAAAAAGTAGTACAAGTCCTGATTGAAACAGATTATCAGATTAAGCAGGGGCAGTTTGACAAGGATTACCTCTTTGATATTGCACTATTAAAAATTGCTAGCGCATAATTTCAGACAAAAAAATTGAAAAGGCTCTCAAATTGCGGTAAAATGAGGAGTATAGAAGATTAAAGGAGGCCGAATATGGCAATTATTTTACCAGATTTACCATACGCTTACGATGCCCTTGAGCCACACATTGATGCAGAAACCATGACCTTGCACCATGACAAGCACCATGCAACTTATGTTGCTAATGCAAATGCGGCGCTTGAAAAACACCCAGAAATTGGTGAAGACTTGGTAGCCTTGCTATCAGATGTAGAACAAATCCCAGCAGATATTCGCCAAGCATTGATTAACAATGGTGGCGGTCACTTGAACCATGCTTTGTTCTGGGAATTATTGTCACCAGAAAAAACAGAAGTTCCAGCAGCATTGGCAGCAGATATTGCAGCGACATTTGGTTCCTTTGAAGACTTCCAAGCAGCATTTACAACGGCAGCGACAACTCGTTTCGGTTCAGGTTGGGCTTTCTTGGTTGTTAATAAAGAAGGCAAGCTAGAAGTCCTATCCACTGCTAATCAAGATACGCCAATCATGAATGGTTTGACACCAATCTTGGCACTAGATGTGTGGGAGCATGCTTACTACTTGAACTACCGCAATGTTCGTCCAAACTATATCAAAGCATTCTTTGAAATTATCAACTGGAATAAAGTAAACGAATTGTATCAAGCGGCTAAGTAAAAATAGTTCATTGATTTTTCTCGTTTCTTATTTTCAATCTTATGAAAAAAGCCGTAGCTATGTCAGTTTTAACTGCTTATAGCTACGGCTTTTTTGTTGCCTTGTCTTATACTCCCTGGTTTGTCAAATAAGTTCACCATTTTTAGTTTTCTCATAAACACCTGATGAGGGGGGATAGCTTAAAGATTTCCTAGGAATTTGATTTTTGATGAGTATTATTTTTCTTTTTTTATTCATTTTGTTGTATAAATATGATAAACTAATGTGACAAGGATAGGTATGAGAGGAGAAAGCTATGGAGATTGCAGCGTTTGGTGTAGAAGAGTGGTTGAATGAATGGGAGACGCAGGCAGTCTATGATATTGCCGGAAGTTCGATTGATTCGCTGACCTTGGCAGAAGTGCTAGCACTGGGCGGGACTTCCCAGCCAGCTTTCCTAGAGGACTTGTGGAAAAAGAAAATGAACTATGGTTGGATTGAGGGATCACCTGCTTTCAAGGAGGAAGTGCGCAAACTTTACCAGCATGTAGAAACCAGTCAGATTCTCCAGACCAATGGGGCAACGGGAGCCAATCATTTGGCTCTCTATGCCTTGATTGAGGAAGGTGATCATGTTATTTCACTCTATCCTAGTTACCAGCAGTTGTACGATATTCCACGTTCCTTGGGAGCAGATGTTTCTTTTTGGCAAATTCAGGAGGAGGCAGCCTGGTTGCCTTCCTTAGATGACTTGCGCTCTTTAATTCGTCCTAACACGAAGATGATTTGTATCAACAATGCCAATAATCCAACAGGAGCTGTGATGGAGCGTTCTTTCTTGGAGGAGCTAGTGGCGATTGCTCGAGAAGTTGGGGCTTACATCCTATCAGATGAAGTGTATAAGCCCTTGGATGGACGTTTTGATGTGCCAGCCATGGTGGATTTATATGAAAAAGGTATCTCGGTTAATAGCATGTCAAAGACCTACTCGGTTGCTGGCGTGAGGGTTGGTTGGGTGGTCGCAAATGATGAACTGTCCAATCTGTTTCGGAAATATCGTGATTATACAATGATTTGTGCTGGAGTAATAGATGATGCCCTTGCGACCTATGTCTTGCAGCACAAGGAGGTAGTTCTAGAGCGAAATCGAGCGATTGTAGCTGAAAATTTGAGTGTGGTCAAAGAGTGGGTAGAAAAAGAGCCGCGTGTCTCCGTGGTCTATCCAAGCGCTGTTCCTGTTTCTTTTATTAAATTGGAGATTCCAGAAGATACAGAAGCCTTTTGTTTACGATTATTAAAGGAAAAAGGGGTCTTATTGGTGCCGGGCAATCGCTTTGACCGTCCAGGCTATGCCCGCTTAGGCTACTGTACTCGAACCTCAACACTGAAAAAGGGACTAGCTCTGTTGTCAGAACAGTTGCGACAGTATGAATAAGATACGAGAGCGTTAAGCAACTCCTAGACAAAATAGGAAATACGACGAAGAAGCTTTTGCTTCTAGGAGTATTTATCTTTTTGTCAGTGAGTTGTAGCTCGAGTTCAATTCTAAGATACGAGAGCTTTTGACACGAGGACACTCGATTTATCTCCCACCTCCCACAGTCTATCCCTAGACTATGGGAGCAACTCCTAGACAAAATAGGAAATACGACGAAGAAGCTTTTGCTTCTAGGAGTATTTATCTTTTTGTCAGTGAGTTGTAGCTCGAGTTCAATTCTAAGATACGAGAGCTTTTGACACGAGGACACTCGATTTATCTCCCACCTCCCACAGTCTATCCCTAGACTGTGGGAGCAACTCCTAGACAAAATAGGTGGCCGAACAGAAGCGGTTCGCTTCGTAGTGAGACCCCCACAAAGGCAACTAGATTGGCGTGCTGGCGACAATCAGATGCCTACTGTGATGTTATCTGGATTTACTCAACCTTTTGACTGCGCTTTGTCAGTGAGTTGTAGCTCGAGTTCAATTATTGTTTTTTCATTTTTATTGAATAGCTACTTTAGTAGGTAGTTTTCTATAAAGCAAATCTCCCTCGCAAGGACTGCGTGGGAGATTCCTTTATTTAAAGTTTATTTTTTGTCTATTCCAAGGAGAAAGCATCTCGTTTTACATATAAGATTAGGTACTGGTGTTAATTTTATATCGGATAGATCTATTTAATAAACATGGCGTCACCAAAGCTAAAGAAGCGGTAGTCGCTTTCAATGGCATGTTGGTAGGCTTCAAGGACAAATTCGCGTCCTGCAAAGGCGGATACCAGCATGACCAAGGTAGATTTTGGTAGATGGAAATTAGTTGAAAAGGCGTCGATCACCTTGAATTGGTAGCCTGGTTTGATAAAGATATTGGTCCAGCCAGAATCTGCTTGAATATCTCCCTTGAATTTATTACCAATCGTTTCCAAGGTGCGGATAGAGGTGGTCCCAACTGCGATAATACGGTGACCAGCAGCCTTGACTTCTCGGAGGGTTGCTGCAGCTTCTTCTGACAAGCTATAAAATTCCGAGTGCATTTCATGCTCGTCCAGATTGCTGGTAGATACAGGACGGAAGGTGCCCAGTCCGACATGGAGGGTCAGGTAGACGAGCTTGACACCTTTGGCTTCGATCCTTTCCAGCAATTCTTGGGTAAAATGAAGTCCTGCTGTCGGTGCGGCAGCGGAGCCATTTTCTTTAGCATAGACGGTCTGGTAACGCTCGCGGTCCTCTAATTTTTCGTGAATATAGGGTGGCAGTGGCATTTCTCCAAGGCTTTCCAAGACTTCGAGGAAAATCCCCTCGTAGGAAAATTCTACGATACGACCACCGTGCTCTAATTCTTGGACAATGGTAGCTGATAAGCGCCCGTCTCCGAAAGAAATCTTACTGCCTATTTTGAGGCGTTTTGCTGGCTTGGCAAGAACCTCCCATTGATCGCCTTGGGTGTTTTTGAGCAGGAGTAATTCTACATGGCCACCGGTTTCAGGCTTTTCACCGTAGAGGCGGGCTGGTAGGACGCGGGTATTGTTCATCACAAGGGCATCGCCGGCTTCTAATTCATCAATAATCTGATCGAAATGACCGTCCGTTAGGGTCTCTGTCTTGCGATCCAATATTAACAGGCGTGAAGCATCACGTTGCTCAAGTGGTACTTGGGCAATCAGGTGTTCGGGTAAATGAAAATCAAAATCAGCAGTGTTCATAAGTCTCCTTAGTTGATTGAAAATAGGGTTAAGAAATAAATTAATACGAGTAGGGGAAGGGCAACGAGTAGGCTTCCGAATACAAATAAAGGAAGCCAGAACCAAGTCCTTTCTTTCATCAAGTAGGCAAGGATAGTGAGGAGAATTCCGACGATAAAAAGGATAAACAATAAAAGGGTCATAGGCTCTAGTTCCTCTTAGAATATTTCCATTTATTATACCATAAATCAGTAGTTAGGTCTTGACAAAAATTGGTCTATACAATATAATAAAGACAAAGTGGTATATACCAAAATAAAACAAGGAAAAGGAGATCCGCATGAAAGTAATTCGTGTCAAAGATCAGATCGAAGGTGGGGTTGCTGCCTTTGAATTACTACAAGAAGAGTTGAAAACAGGGGCGAGAGTCTTGGGGCTTGCGACAGGTTCAACTCCGATTGCATTTTACGAGCAAGTGGTCGCTAGCGACCTTGATTTTTCAGACCTCGTATCGGTCAACTTGGACGAGTATGTGGGTCTTGGTAGTGAAAGCGATCAGTCGTATATCTACTTCATGAATGAGCACTTATTTGCTAAGAAACCTTTCAAGGTATCCTATTTGCCAAATGGTTTGGCAGAGGACTTGGATGCAGAAGTGGAGCGCTACAATGCCTTGCTGGCAGAGAATCCAGTTGATTTCCAAATTTTAGGAATTGGTCGCAATGGTCATATCGGCTTCAACGAGCCAGGATCACCGTTTGACGGTTTAACGCGCGTGGTTGATCTGACACCGTCGACCATTGAAGCCAATAGTCGTTTCTTTGAAAAGGAAGAAGATGTGCCAACACAAGCGATTTCCATGGGAATTGCCTCTATCATGTCTGCTAAGACTGTAGTCTTGATGGCTTATGGTGCTAATAAAGCTGAAGCTGTCTATCAAATGGTTCAAGGTCCAGTGACAGAAGATGTACCAGCAAGTGTCTTGCAAAATCATCCCAACGTCTATGTAATCGTGGATGAAGAGGCTGCTGGGCGTTTAGAAAATGAGTAATCGAAAGAAAGGCTGGACACTTGTTCAGTCTTTTTCGGCTTCTATCTGATACTCTATAAAAATCAAAATCAAAATCTGGAACTGGCTAAAGCTGAAACAGTTATGTCCCCCCAAAAAAGGGGGGACACTTGACACGAGTTACACTCGTTCTTTCTTGTTTTAAGGGAACAGGCTAAAAACCTCCACTGGAGCTTTTTACTCAGCAAGGTGAATGAATGGTGTCAGATTTTAATTTTTGACGAGTATGAACGGTTATTTTCTCCATGTGGTACAATAAGGGTATGCGTTTAGATAAGTGTTTGGAAAAGGCGGGCTTGGGCTCGCGAAATCAGGTTAAGAAATTGCTCAAAGCTCAACAGGTAACGGTGGATGGAAGACTGGCAAGGGCTGGCAATCAGATTGTAGATCCTGGTTTACAGGTGATTGAAGTTAGAGGCAAACGGGTGGAGCTGGAATCTCCGGTCTACTATTTGCTCAATAAACCAGCAGGTGTCGTATCTGCGGTATCAGATGCCCAGCACCAGACGGTAATCGACCTGATTGCCGAAAAGGATCGACGCTCAGGTCTTTATCCTATCGGACGTTTGGATAGGGATACAGAGGGGCTGTTGCTGATTACCAATAATGGTCCGCTAGGCTTTCGGATGCTACATCCTCAGTATCATGTAGATAAGGTCTACTATGTGGAGGTCAACGGCATGCTCGCTCTTGATGCGGTTGCCTTTTTTCGCGAGGGAGTCCGATTTTTAGATGGCAGGGTCTGCCAGCCTGCTAGGCTAGAAATTTTATCGGCAGAGCGGACAGCTAGTCGCGCACGGCTTCAGATTGCGGAAGGGAAATTTCATCAGGTCAAGAAGAGGTTTCTGGCTTACGGGGTCAAAGTGACCTATCTCAAGCGGATTTCTTTTGCTGCCTTTGTTTTAGAAGAGGAACTGTCAGCTGGGAGCTATCGGACATTGACCAATCAAGAAAAGGAAATCTTAAAGCAGTATTTGGATTAGGCGGAATAATCCCGGGACAAAAGTCATAATCGCCAAAAATCAAACCTCATATAGAAAAAGCGAACAAGTTGTATTTTCTGTGATTCAGAATGTATTCTTGTTCGCTTTTTAGTTTATGATGCTAGTTGATAGACCGAGTGAAACTCGTGTCAAACGCCCTTTGTATCTTATAATTGAACACGGGCTACTAGCTGTGGCTCCCTTTAGGGATAGTTTTTCCTAGCTCAAGAGGTACGGGATACCTCTTGAGGTGATAAATAGAAGTTTGCAAAGCAAACTCTCTCTAAACTCTGCGTCAAAACTCCTATTTTTGCTTTGCTCGCTTCCACAGTCTAGGAATAGACTGTGGAAGGTGGGAGATAAAACGAGCTGTGCTCGTATCAAACAGTCTAGGAATAGACTGTGGAAGGTGGGAGATAAAACGAGCTGTGCTCGTATCAAACAGTCTAGGAATAGACTGTGGAAGGTGGGAGATAAAACGAGCTGTGCTCGTATCAAACAGTCTAGGAATAGACTGTGGAAGGTGGGAGATAAAACGAGCTGTGCTCGTATCAAACAGTCTGGGAATAGACTGTGGAAGGTTGGAGATAAAACGAGTGCAACTCGTGTCAAACACCCTTTGTATCCTATAAGTAGCGTTTGGCAATAGTCAGGTCACCTGCATAGGGGATCTTAGTGTCGTTGATGATTTGGTACTGGTCAGCGCCTTTTCCTGCGATGATGACGGCATCTTGAGCAGTCTTGGTCATAGAAAGGGCTGTCTTAATAGCTGTTTCGCGATCCGCGATAATCTGGCTTGGTCGTTCCATATAGGACTGGATTTCTTCTGCAATTGATACGGGATCTTCGCGGTTTGGGTCGTCTGCAGTCAGAATGACATGGAGGTCAGGGTAGCGGTTGAGGAGGAGTCCAAAATCCTTGCGGCGGCTCTCCCCTTTATTTCCCGTTGCCCCGAGGATGAGAATGCTTCGCCCTGTTTGATGAGCGAGGACAACATCAATCAACTTTCCAACGCTATCACCGTTATGGGCATAGTCAACAAAGACCTTTGCTCCGTTTGTCTGGGTGAGGACTTCCATACGTCCGGGAACGCTCGTTGTAGCAATACCAGCCTGAATGTCTGCTAAACTTGCTCCCAAACGTAGGCAGGCTAGTCCAGCCGCAATGGCGTTTTCTTGGTTGAAAAGCCCGATCAACTGGATATCATAGTGCCCTGCGAGTAGCCCGCCTGCTTCAAAGTGAAAGGCTTGAGAATGGAGGATAGAGTTATCAGAATGTGAACCGTAGATGTCATGTGGCATCATTGCAACCTGATTTTTCACAAGCTGAAAATGATCCATACCACTATTGAGGATGACAGCTCTGCTATGTTCCATTAAAAGGCGCTTATGGTAAAAGTAATCTTCAAAGCTAGGGTGCTCAATTGGACCGATATGGTCAGGGCTGATATTGAGGAAGACACCAACATCAAAGGTTAGACCGTAGACCCGCTTGACCAGATAGGCCTGGCTAGATACTTCCATAATCAGGTGAGTACGACCGTTTGCGACAGCCTCTGCCATCATGGCAAATAAGTCAATGCTCTCTGGTGTGGTCAGGGTAGACTTGAAAAAGGTTTGCCCATCTAAAGTAGTGTTCATAGTGGACAGCATGGCAGGCTTGTAACTCTGCTGGAGAATGGAGTAGGCAAAATAGGCAGCAGTCGTCTTCCCCTTAGTACCGGTCAAGGCCAGTAGTTTCAACTTGTTTTGCGGATGACCGTAGAACTCCATGGCAATCAGGCTCATGGCTTGCTTGATATCGTTGACGATAATAGCTGGAATCCCCACTTCATAGTCTTTTTCAGCGACATAAAAACGAAGACCAGTCGCAATGGCAGCCTCGAGAAAGGCAGGCTTGAACTGCGCCCCCTTGACGAAAAAGAGGGTTTCACGATCGACCTTGCGGCTATCGTAGCTGATCTGGTTAAAGACTTCCTCCTTGTGCCAGCTATAATGATAACCCCCATTATGCAGGATCTCGCGGAAATTATGGTCATGTTTTAAAATACTTAATACAGTGTCTAATTGAATCATATCTCTATTGTAAACTGATTAGCCAAGATTGACAAGTCAGACTTGAGAAACAATGCAACTTTCTATTTTTAATAGGACTTACAACTAAAAAGTGTGACATCCTATGTAGAGGAGGATAGGCTTTCTGTCTACCAGAGAAACTACTAGCCTATAAATATCTTGAAACAGAACTCGTGGTTAATGGTGCAAGATGTCCAAGGGTTTTGGTGTATCATCTTACATCAACGCTACACCTATCAAGAGTCTGTTTTTGATGTTTCTTTTTCGTCCCAGCAATGGCGAAAGGATTGCGAAGCCAAACAATCGATTGTTAAGGAAGTAATTGTGGATAACCAAGTCAAGATTTTGGGAATGAGTAGCTTATGAGAGGATTAGCTTAAAGAGTGTATAGTCATTTAGTTTATATTTTTATTACTTCGTTAACTCGTCTTGTATAATTGAACTCGGGCTACGAGCTGTGCAAAAAAGAGCGATACCTGTTTCAGTTTTAGTTGATGATGGTTCTTTAGGAAATAGGCTGAAAACCTCCACTGGAGCTTTTCACTCGTCAAAACTCCTATTTTTGCTTTGCTCGCTTCAACAGTCTAGGGATAGACGGTTGAAGGTTGGAAATAAAACGAGTGTAACTCGTGTCAAACGCCCTTGTATCTTGTATAATTGAACTTGAGCTACAACTCACTGACAAAAAGATAAATACTCCTAGCTCTAAAGGTATGGGATACCTTTGGAGGCGGGAAATAGAAGTTTGCGAAGCAAACTCTCTCCAATCTCTACGTCATGTTTCCTAATTTTCAGTCGCTTTTTATGCCCTTTGTATCTTAGAATTGAACACGCCCTAAACTCTGTGCGAAAAAGAGACATAACTGTTTCAGCTTCAGCTGATGATGGTTCTTTAGGAAATAGGCTGAAAACCTCCACTGGAGCTTTTCACTCGTCAGATTTCCTAGTTTGCCGTAGCTGTTGCAGGCTATGCCTGCTTTACAGATATGGTATTAACAGTCAGGGAAGTTACTGTTATTACATGAAGAAGTGCGCTTTGAGTTTTTTACGGGCTTTGTATCTTGAAATTGAACTCGGACTAAAAGCTCGGAAAAAAGAGACGCAACTGTTGCAACTTTAGTTGCTTCAACAGTCTGGGGATAGACTGTTGAAGGTTGGAGATAGAACGAGTGCAACTCGTGTCAGCTGTGGCTCCCTTTAGGGATAAACATTCCTAGCTCCAAAGGTATGGGATACCTTTGGAGGCGAGAAATAGAAGTTTGCGAAGCAAACTCTCTCTAATCTCTTCGTCATGTTTCCTAATTTTCGGTCGCTTTTTTGACGTCCTCGTATCTTGAGTTGTACTATTGAGAAAAGTTACATTTTTCTTATCTATCGCTTGTCTAGTTATCAATTAGACAACTACCTGCGACTTTTAACGAAAACTTCGTTTTCTTCATTTCCGACCTCCAACAGTCTCTCCCCAGACTGTTTTGACGAAAACTTCGTTTTCTTCATTTCCGACCTCCAACAGTCTCTCCCTAGACTGTTTTGACGCAAACGTCGTTTTCTTTATTTCCGACCTCCAACAGTCTCTCCCCAGACTGTTTTGACGAAAACTTCGTTTTCTTCATTTCCGACCTCCAACAGTCTCTCCCTAGACTGTTTTGACGCAAACGTCGTTTTCTTTATTTCCGACCTCCAACAGTCTCTCCCCAGACTGTTTTGACGAAAACTTCGTTTTCTTCATTTCCGACCTCCAACAGTCTCTCCCTAGACTGTTTTGACGCAAACGTCGTTTTCTTTATTTCCGACCTCCAACAGTCTCTCCCCAGACTGTTTTGACGAAAACTTCGTTTTCTTCATTTCCGACCTCCAACAGTCTCTCCCTAGACTGTTTTGACGCAAACGTCGTTTTCTTTATTTCCGACCTCCAACAGTCTCTCCCCAGACTGTTTTGATGAAAACTTCGTTTTCTTTATTTCCGACCTCCAACAGTCTCTCCCCAGACTGTTTTGATGAAAACTTCGTTTTCTTTATTTCCGACCTCCAACAGTCTCTCCCCAGACTGTTTTGATGAAAACTTCGTTTTCTTTATTTCCGACCTCCAACAGTCTCTCCCCAGACTGTTTTGATGAAAACTTCGTTTTCTTTATTTCCGACCTCCAACAGTCTCTCCCCAGACTGTTTTGATGAAAACTTCGTTTTCTTTATTTCCGACCTCCAACAGTCTCTCCCCAGACTGTTTTGATGAAAACTTCGTTTTCTTTATTTCCGACCTCCAACAGTCTCTCCCCAGACTGTTGGAGCTAGTACTAAAAATAAACTAAACGCCTATAAAAGGCAAGAAGAGGATATAGCTAAAAACTATACCGTTTTTTTAGAAAAAACTATGGCATTTTTGTATATTTTTATGAAAATTCCGACAATAAATGCTACAATAGTTATAAGACTTGAATAGGAGGGTGAGATGACCGATTATAAAATAGATACCTTGTTAGCACACGCTGGGATTAACTCGGATGACAGGACAGGAGCCCTAGTGTCGCCTATTCATTTATCAACGACCTATCAGCACCCAGAATTTGGTCAATCGACAGGCTTTGATTATACACGGACTAAAAATCCAACGCGTCTGAATTTGGAAAAGACCTTGGCAGCGATTGAAAAGGCTGATTATGCCTTGGTGACAAGTTCTGGTATGGCAGCCTTGGTCTTGCTCTTTAGCAGTTTTCCAGTCGGTAGTCAGATTGTCGCTGCACGCGATTTGTATGGCGGTAGTTTTCGTTGGTTCAATGAGCAGGAAGCAAACGGACGTTTTCAATTTCGCTATGCTCATTCAGAGGAGAACCTGCTCGCCCAGATTACAGCGGCTACCGACTATGTCTTTATTGAAACACCGACCAACCCCTTGATGGTAGAGTTTGATATTGAAAAAGTAGCTACAGTAGCTCACGCGCATGGAGCTAAGCTCATTGTGGACAACACCTTTTACAGTCCGATTTATCAAAATCCGCTCCCTTTGGGAGCTGATGTCGTGCTGCATTCTGCAACCAAGTATTTATCTGGCCATAATGATGTCTTAGCGGGTGCCTTGATGACCAATGACAAGGACTTGTATGAGAAGCTCTTTTATGATCAAAATACGACAGGACCAACCCTATCACCATTTGATGCCTACCTGTTGATGCGGGGGTTGAAAACACTGGCTCTACGCATGGAACGCTCGACAAAAAATGCCCAGCAAGTGGCGGACTTTTTGCGCCAATCAGGGGCAGTACGTGATGTCTACTATACTGGAAAAGGTGGCATGGTGTCTGTCAAGCTGCTTGATGAGACCAGAATTCCAAGTATTTTAAACCAATTAAAGGTCTTTACCTTTGCAGAAAGTCTCGGTGGTGTAGAGAGCTTGATCACCTATCCTGCTACCCAAACCCATGCGGATATCCCTGCAGAAGTGCGCCATTCCTACGGCTTGACCGACGACTTGTTGCGCTTATCGATTGGAATCGAAGATGCGGATGATTTGATTGCGGATTTAAGGCAGGCATTGGAGGAGGAACATGGGAAGATTTGATTTTACAACACGGCCGAATCGTTTGGCACAAGATTCAGAAAAATGGAGGAAGAGTGAGGAGGATCCAGATTTACTGCAAATGTGGGTAGCGGATATGGATTTTCTTCCCTTTCAAGAGCTACGTGATGCAGTGAGGCGTTATGCTGACGAGTATGTTTTTGGCTATACCTATGCTAGTGATGCCCTTTACAAAAGCATTATCAACTGGGAAAAATCAGAGCATCACTATGCTGTTGAGCGAGAGGCCCTTGTCTTGATTGAGGGCGTTGTACCTGCCCTTTCGATCGCAGTTCAAGCGCTGACTGAAGTAGGAGATGTAATCCTCATCAACACGCCCGTTTATCCGCCCTTTGCCCGCACTGTCAAGCTCAATCACCGAACCTTGGTCACCAATTCCTTAGTCAAGAACAATGGTCGCTTTGAGTTGGATCTTGAGCAGTTGGAAAAGGACTTGGTGGAGCAGGATGTAAAGTTATATATCCTCTGTAACCCGCACAATCCTGGTGGTCGTGTGTGGAGTAGGGATGAATTGGTCGCAATTGGTCGTCTCTGCCAGAAGCACGAAGTCTTGTTGGTATCGGATGAGATTCATCAGGATTTGACCTTGTTTGGACACAGGCATCATAGTTTTAATACGGTGGCGCCAGCGTTTAAGGATTTCACCATCATCTTGTCGTCAGCTACTAAGACCTTTAATATTGCAGGAACTAAAAATAGTTTTGCAATTATTGAAAATAAGAACTTGCGCAAGCGGTTTACGAGACAGCAGTTGGCTAATAATCACTATGAAATTTCAACGGTCGGTCTGCTGGCAACCGAGGCTGCATTTTCCCATGGAAAGCCTTGGTTAGAGGAGTTGAAATCTGTGCTAGAGCGGAATATTGACTATGTTGTGGACTATCTAGGGAAGCATACTGCGATTGAGGTGATGAAGCCAGAAGCTACCTATCTTGTATGGCTTGATTTTTCAGCCTATGGGCTTAGCCACGAGGAGGTTCAGGAAATACTGCGTGAAAAAGCGCGCGTGGTCTTAAATGACGGTTTGACCTTTGGTAAAGAAGGTAGGTGCCATGCTCGTTTGAATGTGGCAACACCGTTTGAGACTGTGAGGGAAGCCTGCGAGCGGATTGCAATGGCCTTCGGGCAGGCTTCGTTTTAGAGAAGGAGAGATGAATATGCAATGGAAAAAGCAGGGGATAGCAAGGTGTTTAGGATTGGGAGTTCTGATCCTTGCCTATCTCCATACCTTGTTTGGCTGGCATTTGTTTGGTCTTTCTAGCCAGACTTTCGCTGCTCTTGCAACCTTGGTTGGCAGTTTGATTTTATGGTTATTTGTGGCAACGGATTGGCCGAGCTTGCTGACCTTGGTGAGCCTAGGTTTGATTCCCGAGATGACCTATGGTCAGGTTTCCCAGTGGTCTTTTGGAAATACGACCTTTGTCTTCTTGCTCTTTACCTTTGTTATGACCTATGCCCTGAATCAAACTTCATTTTTAAAACGAGTGACGTCAAAAGTGGTTCATAGCCGTTTTGCCATGAGCCGACCGTCACGTTTTATCACGGCTTTCTTGGGAGTGGTTCTCCTATTGAGCAGCGCGATTTCACCGACCGTAATTTTCATGTTTTTGCTCCCTCTATTTGAAGAAATATGCCTGCAATTCGGCTGGAAAAAAGGTGATCAATCGGCGTCGCACCTGTTGATTGCCATGTTTATCACCATTGCAATCGGGACAGCCATCACACCGATTAACCACGTCTTTGCCATCACGGCTATGGGCTTATATACTGCCATGTCCAAGGTAGCTATCAGCAACTTGCAGTACATGCAATTTGCTGTGCCAGCAGGACTAGCCCTTTTTCTTGTCTTGCTTTTTTCTGTGCGCTTCTTGTTTAAGATTGATACCAAGGATATTCAGATGAAAGAATTGGATAGTTTGACCGCTTTAGAGCCAGTTGATAAGCGAGAAAAATGGATCGTCGGGCTCTTTTTAGGAATGGTAGCCATGTGGCTGGTTCCTGAGATTTTAGTCGGAGCTCTCCCTGCCTTTGCTACTTTCTTTAAAGAGGCTGGAATTATGTTTCCGCCACTCTTGATGACGGCTGTCCTTGCCTTATTGAATGTGGAGGGCAAGCCCTTACTAAACATTTCAGAAGCACTTTCCAAAGGAGTGCATTGGCCAAGCATGCTCTTAGTCGGATCAACTCTGGCATTGGGAACGGTTCTATCGAATGAAAAAGTAGGCGTGGTCGCTCTCTTGAATGAGCAGTTATCACCAGTTGTAGTAGGGCTTAGTCCGATCTTCATGGTGGTCTTCTTCGTAGTCTGGGCAGGGGTTCAGACCAACTTCACCTCTAATCTGGTGACGGTGTCGGTCGTGACGACCATGGCATTGACCCTCTACCAATCGGCTGGGACACAATTCACAGCCAATATTGCGGTCATCTGTTGTGCGATCGGTTATATGGCTTCACTTGCTTTTGTGACAGCACCAGCCATGCCCTACGTTGCGATTTCAATTGGTTCAGACTGGACCAATAGTCGTGACACCTTTCTATTTGGTTGTTGGATGCTGCTATGGAGTATCCTATCAGCTATTGCTATTTTCTACCCGCTTGGGGTACTTGTCTTACCATAGATTTTTCTACGAACGAATTTCTTTTTCTGCTTTCCTTACCCATTGAGGGAGAAGCGTCTCTCGGATTTCCATCTGTTGGACGCCCTAGGTTCTCGCCCCTCTGCCAGTCAATATAGTCATTTAGTTTATCTTCCCAAAAAGCTGATAAATTGAGTTCAGCCTAAAACCTCGGAAAAATAGGCGAAACTGTTGCCATTTAGTTGCTGACAAGTGTAGTTCCTTGTAGGGATCCATCTGATTGCTTGTAAGACAATCTACTTCATTGCCTATTTTTTCTCGGAATAGACTGTCGAAAGTTCTTGGAGCTTGTGAGCTAGAAAAGGATGCCGTAGAAGTACTGATAATTTAATATTATAGGAGGGATCAAAGATGTTATCAAAACAAAGAGAAAAAATTGACCAGATTGACAGAGAAATCGCGCGTCTATTTGAGGAGCGGATGCAGACTGCCTTGGAAGTTGTTGCAATAAAAAAAGAACACGGTCTACCGGTTCTGGATAGCGGTCGCGAAGCACAGGTGATTGAAAAGGTAGGTAGCTATCTCAAAGATACAAGTTTGCGTGCACCGTTGACAGAATTGTATACGGAAATGATGCGCTTATCGCGTGCCCACCAGCAGAAACAATTGGATGAGTAGCCTAGAAGCTGCTCTTCGAGGCTTCGTTTTGAAAAATCGCAAAAGCCTGCCATTTTGGCAAGCTTTTTTTGTCGTTTTTTGGTAGAATGGAAAAAACAAATAGAAGAGGTTACATCATGGAGAAATTCCAAGTTATTGCACATCCACTTATCCAGCATAAATTGTCTATCTTGCGCCGTACGGATACGCCTACCAAGGCTTTCCGTGAGTTGGTTGATGAAATTGCGATGCTGATGGGATACGAAGTGCTACGTGACTTACCCTTAGAAGATGTGGAAATCGAGACCCCTATTACCAAGACTGTTCAAAAACAAATCGCTGGGAAAAAGCTAGCGATTGTGCCAATCCTGCGTGCTGGAATTGGGATGGTAGATGGTCTATTAAGTCTTGTACCAGCAGCCAAGGTTGGTCATATCGGTATGTATCGGGATGAAGAAACCTTACAACCAGTTGAATATCTGGTCAAGTTACCAGAAGACATTGACCAACGCCAGATTTTTGTGGTAGACCCAATGCTGGCAACAGGAGGATCCGCTATCTTGGCGATTGATTCGCTTAAAAAACGCGGGGCAACTAACATCAAATTCGTCTGCCTTGTTGCAGCGCCAGAAGGTGTCAAAGCCCTTCAAGCAGCTCATCCAGATGTGGACATCTTTACAGCAGCCTTGGACGAAAAGTTAAATGAAAAAGGCTATATCGTTCCCGGATTGGGAGATGCGGGCGACCGCCTCTTCGGTACAAAATAAGATACGAGAGCGTTAAGCAACTCCTAGACAAAATAGGCAAACGAAGCAGATTGTCTTGCAATCAATGAGTTTGATCTTTTTGTCAGTGAGTTGTAGCTCGAGTTCAATTCTAAGATACGAGAGCGTTTGACACGAGCTTCGCTCGTTCTATCTCCAACCTTCAACAGTCTATTCATAGACTGTTGAAGCAACTCCTAGATAAAATAGGCGGCCGAACAGAAGCGGTTCGCTTCGTAGTGAGACCCCCACAAAGGCAACTAGATTGTAGTGATAGCTACAATCAGATGCCTACTGTGATGTTATCTGGATTTACTCAACCTTTTGACTGCGCTTTGTCAGTGAGTTGTAGCCCGAGTTCAATTCTAAGATACGAGGGCGTTTGACACGAGCTTCGCTTGTTCTATCTCCAACCTTCAACAGGCTAGTCCTAGACTGTTCGACACGAGTTCCACTCGTTCTATCTTGTTTTAAGGGAACAGGCTAAAAACCTCCACAGGAGCTTTTTACTCAGCAAGGCGAGTGATAGTTGTTCAGTTCACTTTTAGTACTAGCTCCAACAGTCTCTCCCCAGACTGTTGGAGCTAGTACTAAAAATAAACTAAACGGCTATAAGAGACAGCTGCTCATTCGATTTCTATTTCCCCTAAGTTTTTTATTTGACCTTTTTTGACTATTTGAGTATAATAATTTCAAAATCGAAAAGGAGAATGCTATGATTCCTGTAGTTATTGAACAAACCAGCCGTGGGGAGCGCTCGTATGATATTTACTCACGTCTCTTAAAAGATCGTATTATCATGTTGACAGGTCCAGTTGAGGACAATATGGCAAATTCAGTGATTGCCCAATTGCTCTTCCTTGATGCCCAAGACCCAACCAAGGATATTTATCTCTATGTCAATACTCCCGGAGGTTCTGTTTCAGCAGGTCTGGCTATTGTAGACACCATGAATTTTATCAAGGCAGATGTCCAAACCATCGTCATGGGAATGGCAGCCAGCATGGGAACCATTATCGCTTCAAGTGGTGCTAAGGGCAAACGCTTCATGTTGCCACATGCAGAATACATGATTCACCAACCAATGGGCGGTACTGGTGGTGGTACGCAACAAACCGATATGGCGATTGCGGCTGAACACCTACTTAAAACCCGTAACACCCTTGAAAAAATCCTCGCTGACAATTCAGGAAAAAGTGTCAAACAAATCCATAAAGATGCTGAACGTGATTACTGGATGAGTGCCAAAGAAACCCTTGATTATGGCTTTATTGATCAAATCATGGAAAACAACCAGCTGAAATAGAAAAGTAAAATAGGAATCAGTAGACAGTCTCTTGAGGTGATTGGTCTTGGTTTCCGATTGTAAGGATAAAGAAAGGTTGAGAGCAGGAGCTTTCAGCCTTTTCGCGCGGAGGAAGTGACTATCGATAAAACGACTATTTTGCCATAGCTGTTCCAATTCGTGCCCGTGTCACAGATATGACTGCCTAGGGGGAGGCTTTGTTGGCTTCAACAGTCTAGGAATAGACTGTTGAAGGTTGGAAATAGAACGAGTGAAACTCGTGTCGAACAGTTTAGAGATAGCCTGTTGAGGGTAGAAATAGAAGTTTGCGGAGCAAAGTCTCTCAAAGGTTCTGCGTCAGATTTCCTAGTTTGCCGTAACTGTTGCAGGCTATGCCTGCTTACGGATATGGTATCAACAGTCAAGTGCCTGTTATAGTTGTTTAGTTTACTTTTAGTATTAGCTCCCCCAGTCTGGGGAGAGACTGGGGGAGGTCGGAAATAAAGAAAACGAAATTTTCGTCAAAACAGTCTGGGGAGAGACTGGGAGGCGGGAAATAAAGAAAACGAAGTTTTCGTTAAAAGTCGCAGGTAGTACTAAAAATAAACTAAACGGCTATAATACATGAAGAAGTGCGCTTTGAGTTTTTAACGGGCTTTGTATCTTGTTTATTTGTAGACTATCAGTGGGAAATAGTGGCATTCTTCTGTCCGAGTTTTTTCTGTATCAATGCCTTGTTTTCTGATATAATGGAAAAAGAAGAAATGAAAGAGGAAGAGCATGGTATTTGAAAAACAAGAACGGCTTAGTCTGACGGTTTATCTGCATTACAATCGCGATGCGAGAAAATTAAATCAATACGGGGACATCATTTACCATTCTCGCCGTTTGCGCTATTTGTTGTTGTATGTCAATCAGGAAAATGTGGCTGCCTTAATGGCAAGTTTAAAAAAAGAAAAGTTTGTAAAAAAGGTTGTTCCTTCTTATTTAAAGGAACTGGGCACCGATTTTGTTGGGAGTTTATGGCGTCAGGAAGAAGAAAAATAGTCCGTAAATTATTTTTCTTTTTTTGTTGACAATTTTCTGATAATTCAGTATATTAGATACAGTGCAAAGATTAAGAAAGTTTTAAGGAGTTTTTATGAAAACAAATACATTCAAAGTAGCATTGGTTAGCTTTGCTTCTGCAATGCTTCTTGTGGCTTGTGGAAATGTATCAAGCACAAATCCCTCTGCTACTGGTACAGAAGTAGGCGAGACCATCAAGATTGGTTATAATTTGGAATTGTCAGGTGCCGTTTCATCCTATGGTCAGACGGAGAAAAATGGCGCAGACCTTGCGGTAAAAGAAATCAATGCTGCAGGTGGTGTTGATGGCAAGAAGATTGAAGTCATTGCAAAAGATAATAAATCAGAGACAGCTGAAGCAGCGACAATCGCAACCAGCCTTGCAAGTGAGGGGGCAAATATCATTATCGGCCCTGCGACATCAGGTGCGTCAGGTGCCTCTATCGCAAGTGCTACCTCAACAGGCGTGCCAATGATCAGCCCGTCAGGAACGCAAACAGACCTTGTGGTCAATAGCGAGGGGAAAGTCCAAGATTTCTTCTTCCGTGCAACCTTTACAGATGGCTACCAAGGTGAAATCATGGCAGACTATGCCACTAAAAACCTAAGTGCCAAGAAAGTCGTGCTGTATTATGACAACTCGTCAGACTACGGTAAGGGTGTTGCTGAATCTTTCCAAAAGGCCTACAAGGGTGAAATTGTTTCAACCATTACCTTTGCGTCAGGAGATAAAGATTTCCAAGCAGCCCTTACAAAATTAAAGGGACTTGACTTTGATGCCATCATCATGCCAGGTTACTACAATGAAACAGGAACAATCGTCAAACAAGCGCGTGGTCTAGGAATTGACAAGCCAATCCTTGGTTCAGATGGTTTTGACTCGCCGTTGTTTGCAGAACTTGCGACAGCTTCAGCAGCAAACAAGGTTTACTACCTATCTGCTTTCGTTCCATCCGCTAGTGAGCGTGCCAAAGCCTTCCACGAGGCTTATACAAAAGAATATGGCGAAGCGCCATCCATGTTTTCAGCGCTTGCCTATGACTCCGTTTACATGGCGGCAGAAGCTGCAAAAGGTTCTAAAAACTCGACAGAAGTGAAAGACAACTTGGCAGCTTTGAAAGACTTTGACGGTGTGACTGGTAAGATGTCGATCGACAAAGACCACAATGTTGTTAAATCAGTTTATGTGGTTAGCTTGAAAGACGGTAAGGCGGATACAGTTGATACAGTATCTCTTACAGAAACGGCTAAATAATGATTTGTTAGCCCGACAACGATACGGATAAATACAAGGAGTCTAGGACCTTTGTCCCAGACTCCGTTGCCGTGTATAGACATTCAAAAACTAGCCTTTTTCTAGTAGGATACTCTTTGAAAATCAAAAGGATAGCCTGTCAAGCGTCTTGATGTCATTGAACAGACCCTAAATTCTGTGCGAAAACTGTATCCTTTTAGCTAATTACAGCTATACCTCCCCTTGAGAAATAGACTGAAAAGCTCCAGTAGAGGTTTTCAGCCTGCTCCCTTGAAATGAGGAAGAAACAGTTGAGAAAAGTTACACTTTTTTATCCATCACTTGTCTAGTTATCAGCTATTTCTGCTATCTTTCAGATAGTGGAAGTTCGTCTAGTTTTGATTTTCGTTAAGTATTCGGAAATAGCTTAACGAAATTTTTTAGAAAGTTTGGTGAATGCATGCTTCAACAGCTCGTCAATGGTTTGATTTTGGGTTCCGTTTATGCCTTGTTGGCCTTAGGTTATACAATGGTTTACGGAATCATCAAACTGATTAACTTTGCCCACGGGGATCTCTACATGATGGGAGCCTTTATGGGATACTATTTTTTAAATCGATTAACCTTTATTTCAGACGGTGGTCTTCGCCTCTTTGTGACCTTGATATTAACCATGATTGGGACAGCGATTTTAGGGGTTGTCATTGAATTTTTGGCCTATCGCCCTCTACGAAATTCAACCCGGATCGCAGCCTTGATTACGGCGATCGGTGTCTCTTTCTTTCTTGAGTACACTATGGTGTATTTCTTTACGGCAGATGTAAAACCCTTTCCTCAAGTCTTAGATGTAGCAAAATTTACTTTTGGTCCTGTGACAGTTGACAGTATTCAATTGATTATCCTAGGTGTTTCTCTCTTTCTGATGGTTGCTTTGCAGCTGATCGTTAAGAAGACTAAAATGGGGAAAGCCATGCGTGCCGTATCTGTTGATAGTGATGCCGCTCAACTCATGGGAATCAATGTGAATCGTACCATCAGCTTCACCTTTGCCCTTGGATCAGCCTTGGCGGGTGCAGCAGGTGTCTTACTGGGCTTGTATTACAATCAAATCGAACCACTTATGGGAATGACTCCGGGACTTAAAGCCTTTGTTGCAGCAGTTTTGGGCGGAATTGGGATTATTCCCGGTGCTGCGCTCGGTGGTTTTGTTATCGGGGTTATTGAAACCTTCACCTATGTGGTTGAGGTTGATCCTTTCCGTGATGCGATTGTCTATATTGTCCTGATTATCATTCTATTGGTAAGACCAAGTGGTATTCTCGGTAAAAATGTGAAAGAGAAGGTGTAGTCATGGCAAGAAATCTAAAAGTAAATGCAATCTGGCTCTTGGTCTTATTGGCAGGCTTTGGTCTGCTTCAAGGACTCGTTGCAGCTGGTATCTTGAATTTCTACTATATCCAGATTGTTCAGCAAATCGGTATTAACATTATCATGGCTGTCGGTCTCAACTTGATTGTCGGTTTTTCAGGTCAATTTTCACTCGGTCATGCAGGTTTTATGGCGATCGGTGCCTATTCTGTCGGTATACTTGGGAAAATGATGCCAAGCTATGCTGGATTTGCGATTTCACTCCTCGTTGGAATGCTCCTTGCCGGTGCGGTCGCCCTCCTAGTCGGTCTTCCAACCCTACGTTTAAAAGGAGATTATCTAGCGATTGCGACACTCGGTGTGGCGGAGATTATCCGTATCTTCATCATTAACGGTGGCACATTCACCAACGGTGCAGCAGGTATTATGGGTATCCCCCTCTTTACTAACTGGCAATTGGTCTATGTTTTTGTAGTAATTACAACGATTTTCACTGTCAATTTCCTCCGCAGTCCGATGGGACGGATGGTGATTTCTGTCCGTGAAGACGAAATTGCAGCAGAGTCTGTGGGAGTAAATCCAACCAAAATGAAAGTGATTGCCTTCGTCTTTGGTGCCATGACAGCAGCTATCGCCGGTGGACTTCATGCAGGATATGTGGGTACCATTGTGCCAAAAGACTTTGCCTTTATGACCTCTGTCAATATCCTCATTATCATTGTCTTGGGTGGTCTAGGATCTATTACGGGAACCTTTGTGGCAGCGATTGTTCTTGGGATGTTAAATGTCTACCTCAAGAGCTATGCCAGTGTCAGCATGATTATCTACTCACTTGCTCTTATCCTGCTTATGATTTTCCGTCCAGGTGGCCTTTTAGGAACCAAGGAGCTATCCTTTGCTCGATTCTTTAAGAAGAAGGAGGACATGAACTAATGGCACTTCTTGATGTAAAAAAATTAACCAAACATTTTGGTGGTCTGACTGCCGTTGGTGATGTGACCATGGAGTTGCACGAGGGCGAATTGGTCGGTTTGATCGGACCAAATGGTGCGGGAAAGACAACCCTCTTCAATCTTTTGACAGGTGTCTATGAGCCAAGCGAGGGAACGATTACCCTAGCAGGAACTCCCTTGAACGGGAAAAGCCCATCTCACATTGCCTCTCTAGGCTTGGGGCGTACTTTCCAAAATATTCGTTTGTTTAAAGATATGACCGTTTTGGAAAATGTTTTGATCGGCTTGAGTAACCATGGAAAGCAGCATGTCTTTGCCAGTTTTTTCCGATTGCCAGCCTTCTACAAGAATGAAGATGCTCTGCGTGAAAAAGCCATGAAGCTCTTGAAAATCTTTGATTTAGAAAAGGACGCAGATACTCTGGCTAAAAATCTTCCCTACGGTCAACAGCGCCGTTTGGAAATTGTCCGTGCCTTAGCAACAGAGCCAAAGATTCTCTTTCTTGATGAGCCAGCTGCTGGTATGAACCCGCAAGAAACGGCTGAATTGACCCAATTGATCCGAAAAATCAAAGAGGAATTTAATAGTACGATCATGTTGATCGAGCACGATATGAGTTTGGTTATGGAAGTAACCGAGCGGATCTACGTCTTGGAATACGGTCGCCTCATCGCACATGGGACACCGGAAGAAATCAAGACCAACAAACGCGTTATTGAAGCGTATCTTGGAGGTGATGCCTAATGTCAATGTTAAAAGTAGAAGACTTATCCGTCCATTATGGTGTTATCGAAGCGGTGAAACATGTATCCTTTGAAGTCAATGAGGGAGAAGTGGTCACCCTGATTGGTGCCAACGGTGCAGGAAAAACCTCTATTCTGCGGACGATTTCAGGCTTGGTAAGACCGTCTTCTGGAAAGATTAGTTTCTTAGGAAATGAAATTCAACGTGTCCCTGCCCGGAAAATTGTAGCAGACGGTTTGTCTCAAGTACCAGAAGGGCGCCATGTCTTTGCAGGTTTGACCGTTATGGAAAACTTGGAGATGGGGGCATTCTTACGCAATAACCGTGAAGAAAATCAGATGAATTTGAAAAAGATTTTTGCCCGTTTCCCGCGTTTGGAAGAGCGTAAAAATCAAGATGCAGCAACCCTTTCAGGCGGTGAGCAACAGATGCTTGCTATGGGGCGTGCGCTCATGAGCCAGCCCAAATTGTTGCTCCTTGATGAACCATCTATGGGCTTGGCACCTATCTTCATTCAAGAAATTTTCGATATTATTCAAGATATTCAAAAGCAAGGAACAACCGTTCTCCTGATTGAACAAAATGCCAACAAGGCTCTTGCGATCGCGGATCGAGGTTACGTCCTTGAAACAGGTAAAATCGTCCTCTCAGGAACAGGAAAAGAACTCCTCGCTTCAGAAGAAGTCAAAAAAGCATATCTAGGTGGTTAAAAAGGTCCAGTGGACCTTTTTAAGTTGGAAATAGAGATTTGCGTTAGCAAATCCTCATTGCAGATGTCCAGTGGACCTTTTTAAGTTGTTGCGTCAGCCAATCCGCGCTGCAAGTTGTCCAGTGTAGCTTTTTAAGTTGGAAATAGAGCATTGCGTTAGCCAATCCACACCGCTAGCCTTCCAGTGCTCGTTTTAAGTTGGAAATGAAAAACCGCTGGCATGCGGTTTTCATGTTTTCAGGAATATTTTTTGAAAATCGGAAATATAGCCGTTTAGTTTATTTTTAGTACTAGGCAACGAGTCGCAGGTAGTACTGGGGTACAGCAAGACGAGTTAACGAAGTAATAAAAATATAAACTAAATGACTATAAAATGAGTGTAGTCTTCCCAAACTCCTTATACCTTAGGAAACAGGGTAAAAACCCCCACTGGAGTTTTTCACTCATCAAGATACGAGGGAGTCTAGCCTAAAACTTGGCAAAATAACCTAGTCTCTGTGTAGAAAGTGGAATTTGTCAAAGCCCATTCACTCAATGATTAAAAAAGCTAGGCTGTATTCAAGGGCTAAAAGTAGGCTGATTCACTCCCTTTGTTTTGCTGAAAATAGCTGGGAATATGGTATAATGAAAGGGACAGACAAAAAGGAGTAGCTATGCAAGGATTACAGAAAAAATTAGCGACGGAGTTTGGGATTGATTTTTCAGATCTGACCTTACTTGAGACGGCTTTTACCCATACCTCTTATGCCAATGAGCATCGCCTTCTAAAAATTTCACACAATGAACGTTTGGAATTTTTAGGAGACGCTGTTCTGCAATTGATTATCTCGCGTTATTTATATCAGAACTATCCTTATTTTCCAGAAGGGGAGATGTCCAAGAGGCGCTCAATGTTTGTGCGGGAGGAGAGTTTGGCAGGTTTTACAAGAGCTTGTGGCTTTGATGCCTTTCTTCGTCTCGGCAAGGGGGAGGAAAAGTCGGGCGGACGCAACCGCGATACGATTCTCGGGGATTTATTTGAGGCTTTTTTAGGTGCTCTCCTGCTGGATAAAGGAGTGGAGGCAGTCGAACGTTTCCTCTACCAAGTCATGATCCCTCAGCTTGAAGTTGGGAATTTTGAGCGTGTGACAGATTATAAGACCTATTTACAGGAATTATTGCAGGTGAACGGTGAGGTCATCATCCAATACCAAGTTGTATCAGAAAATGGACCAGCCCACGATAAAGTATTTGAAGTCGAAGTATTGGTCAATGGTCAAGCTATTGGGAGAGGTCAAGGGCGCTCCAAAAAGCAGGCTGAACAGGATGCTGCCAAGAACGCAGTGGAGGTAAGAGGATAGTATGTATCTCAAATCAATTGAAATGCAAGGCTTTAAGTCCTTTGCAGATAAGACAAAGGTTGTCTTTGACCGTGGGGTGACGGCAGTTGTTGGTCCAAATGGTTCGGGCAAGTCCAATATTACAGAAAGCCTTCGGTGGGCGTTAGGGGAATCTTCTGCCAAAAGTCTTCGTGGTGGCAAGATGCCAGACGTGATTTTTGCAGGGACGGAAAGCCGCAAGGCGCTCAATTATGCTTCTGTGGTTGTCACCTTGGATAATAGCACGGGTTTTATCGCTGGTCGTCAGAAAGAAATCAAGGTAGAGCGCCATATCTACCGCTCAGGGGACAGCGAGTATCTGATTGACGGACAGAAAGTACGTTTGCGGGATATTCATGATTTGTTCATGGACACAGGGCTGGGGCGAGATTCGTTTTCGATTATTTCGCAAGGTCGGGTTGAGGCAATCTTTAATTCAAAGCCAGAAGAACGCCGGGCGATTTTTGAAGAGGCAGCAGGTGTCCTCAAATACAAGACCCGTAAAAAGGAAACAGAGAGTAAGCTGTCACAGGCTCAAGACAATCTAGATCGCTTGGAAGATATTATCTATGAATTGGATAATCAAGTCAAACCGTTAGAAAAGCAAGCCCAAGTCGCTAAAAATTATTTGGCATTAGACGAGGAACGAAAAGAGCTCTATCTGAATGTCCTTGTGGCGCAGATTGATAAGGGACGTCAGGTGCTTGGTCAGAAAGAAACTGATTTAGATCAGGTCAAGGCAGATTTAGCCCATTATTATGAGCAGCGTGATCGGCTAGAGCTTGAAAATCAAGGCTTGAAACAGAAACGCCAGCAATTGAATCTTCAGTTAGAGCATGAACGGGCGGTTCTGTTGGATGTGACCAAACTGATGAGCGATCTGGAGCGCAAGATAGAAGTCCATCAATTGGAGTTCAGTCAGAATGAAACCAGCCGCCAAGAGGCGCAGGCTAGGTTGGTCGATTTAGAAGAAAAAGGGGCGAAAACCAAGGAAAGACGAGCTGAAAAGATAGTTCGCCTAACTGCCCTGCAGGAAGAGCTCTCAAAAATCAAGGCTGCGATAGCAGAAAAAGAAGAGGAATTAGACTATTTTTCAGAAGACCCAGATCAGGTGCTGGATCATTTGAGGGAACAGTATGTCAAATTGCTACAAGATGAGGCAGAAGTATCAAATAGCCTTGCCAAGGTAGAGCAAGATATTGCCAATCAGCACCGTTTAACAGAAAGTAAATCAGAAGAATTAGTCCGCCTCCAATCGGACATTCAAAGCAGTCAAGAGGAATTAGACCAGCTAAAGGTAAGCCTGACAGAGGCAGAAGATCGGCTGCAAGAACTCCTACAAGCCTATCAGGACAAGCAGCAACTCTTGCTTAGTCTGGACAAGGAGTATCAAGCGAACCAGTCCAAGATGTTTGATCTCTTAGATCAATTAAAGACAAAAAAGGCACGTCAAGCTAGTTTAGAAGCGATTTTACAAAATCACTCCAACTTCTATGCAGGTGTTAAGGCTGTCTTACAACAGGCTGATCGAATCGGTGGAATCGTAGGAGCTGTCAGTGCGAATCTGACCTTTGACATAGAGTATCAGACGGCTCTTGAAATTGCTCTTGGTGGGGCTAGTCAGCACGTGATTGTCGAAGATGAAGCCACAGCAAAAGCAGCGATTGCCTTTCTAAAGCAGCAGCGTCAGGGACGCGCAACCTTTTTACCGCTGACCACGATCAAGCCGCGTTATTTAGCAGGTCATCTCTTGAGCCAATTACAGTCCATGACAGGATTTTTAGGCTTGGCGAGTGACTTGGTAACCTTCGATACTCGTTTAGAATCTATTTTCAAAAATGTACTAGGAACAGTGGCTATTTTTGATACCGTAGAGCATGCCAATCAGGCAGCACGCGCAACCAAGTTTCAGGTACGGCTGGTCACTCTTGATGGGACGGAAATTCGTCCCGGTGGTGCCTTTGCAGGAGGAAGCAACCGCACCAATCATACAACCTTTGTGAAGCCAGAGTTGGATGTGCTGGCAGCAGAAATCACGCATTTAAGCAAGGAATTGCAGGCACAAGAACAGCTCGTCAGTGCTAAAAAAGAAGAGGTGGAAGTCCTTCGTCAGTCCTTAGAGAAGATCAAAGAAGCTGGCGAGGAGGCGCGTCTGCTGGAGCAACGCATTCGTTTTTCCTATGAACAGTTGGCGACCAAACTTGAGGAATTACAGGTCTTGTATGATCTTCAAGCAGGTCAGGCTGGCAACAATATTCTTGCTGACTTGCAGGCATTAGCAAGCCAGTATCAAGCACAGTTGGTGGACTTTACCGAGAAAAAGCGGAAGTTGACCAATCAGATTGAGGAGATGAAGACCAACCGCTATGCCATTCAAGAGCAAGTGCAGGCCTTGCAAGAAACCCTTTCAAATCTGAAGGTTACCCAAAGCCAGTTGGCTAGCGAGTTGCGCTTTGAGCAGAACGATAGTGAGCGTCTGCAAGAAGAAGAGGCAAGCATTGTGCATGAAATTGAGCTTTTGCAGGCTGTCATTGACCAGAAAGTAGAAGCGCAAGATGATACTAGCTTAGAGATCCTGAATGAGCAGCTACTAGCTGCTAAAAATAAGCAGGCGGAAACCAATCAGCTTCTCGTTCGTCTCAAGTTAGAACTAGAGGATATTGAGGGGCAGTTGGAAGACATTCAGTCACGCTTGGAGCAAATGCGCGCGAAAAATGATGAATGGATCCGGAAGCAGGCAAAACTTGAAGCAGATGTTGAACAAGAAGCAGACCGCTTGAAGACCCTACTTGCGAATCTGACGGAACAGTATAAAATGAGTTTTGAAGAGGCGCAGTCTAAGGCTACTGTCCTAGAGGATTTAGCTCGGGCAGAGCAGACCTTAAAAGAATTGGAACGTGCCATTCGGGCTTTGGGTCCTGTCAATTTAGAAGCGATCGCCCAGTATGAAGAAGTTCATCAACGCTTGACCTTCCTAAATGAACAGCGCAAGGATATCTTGTCAGCTCGCGATCTCTTGCTTGATACCATTCATGAGATGGATGATGAGGTCAAAGAGCGCTTTAAACAGACCTTTGAAGCCATTCGTGAGAGCTTTAAGCGCACCTTTAAGCAGATGTTTGGCGGAGGTTCAGCAGATTTACTCTTGACCAGTTCAGATATTCTGACAGCAGGGGTAGAGATTTCGGTTCAGCCACCTGGAAAGAAAATTCAGTCCTTGAACTTGATGTCTGGTGGAGAAAAAGCCTTGTCAGCCCTTGCCCTCCTCTTTTCGATTATCCGTGTCAAGACCATTCCATTTGTCATCTTGGACGAGGTAGAGGCAGCGCTTGATGAAGCTAATGTCAAACGTTTTGGTGACTACCTCAACCGATTTGACCAGTCCAGCCAATTTATCGTGGTGACCCACCGGAAGGGGACAATGGCAGCAGCTGACGCCATGTATGGGGTAACCATGCAAGAATCAGGCGTGTCAAAGATTGTCTCTGTGAAGTTGAAAGATATAGAAAGTGAGTAAGTAGGCAGATGATTCAGAAGATAATTGCCTCTGATATGGATGGTACTTTCCTCAGGGAAGACCATCAGTTCGATCGAGAACGTTTCCGTCGGCTATTGGATCGGTTTCAAGAAAAAGGGTATCTATTTGTAGCAGCAAGTGGGCGGTCTTTATTGAGCTTGCAAGCTGTATTTCAAGGCTTTGAAGACGAGGTAGCTTTCATTGCGGAAAACGGCTCTGTGGTTTCCTATAAGGGAGAGATTATCTTTGAAGATCAGCCGATTGACCCCAAGGTCTACATGGACATTGTTCATAGACTAGAAGACAGTCCCTACGGAAGCAGTAGCTTTCTTGTCTTATCTGGGAGACAGGGTGCCTATTTATTAACCAGTGCGGAGCAATCCTACATTGATATGATTTCGCAGTTCTATCTGAAAACCTATCTAGTATCAGATTTTTCGGAGATCACAGAAGATATTGTTAAGATTGTCGCCACCTTCCCAGATGGAACATTGGAAGCTGGTCAAGACTGGCTCAATAAGCATTTTGACAGTGTGACAGCCGTTACGACTGGCTTTGAATCAGTAGATATTATCTTGTCAGACAGCCACAAGGCAGTAGGGTTACACCATCTGTGCCAGCATTTTGGAGTAACGGCACAAGAGGTTGTTGCCTTTGGTGACAATCAAAACGACTTGGAAATGCTTGATTTTGCAGGGCTTTCCCTTGCGACCAGCAATGCTAAACCAGAAGTGAAACAGGTAGCAGATACAGTCATTGGTCACTGTAATGATGAAGCTGTTTTGACCTATATGGAGGACATGTTAAATGACAATTAAACTAATTGCCCTTGATTTAGATGGAACTCTGCTAACATCAGACAAGCAGATTTCAGCAGAAAATAAAAAGGCTCTGCAAGCAGCACGAGCTAAGGGAGTGCACATAGTCTTAACGACTGGACGTCCCCTAAAGGCGATCGAGCCTTTCCTAGAAGAACTTGATCTTCTAGGAGAGGGGAATTATTCCATTACCTTTAACGGTGGCTTGGTACAGGAAAATACAGGGCGCGTGCTGGATAAGATAGGCTTTGGCTTGGAGGAGGCGCGACGTATTCGAGCCGTCACGCAAGCCTTAGATTTGCCTCTCGCCTTATTGGTTGGTGGGACAGTTTATACCCTACCTTCTGAACAGAAATCCCTCTATGCTGTCTTGAGCCCCTTGCTAGAGGCGGTGGATATCAGTGATGCTGATCTGCAAGACATCACCTATAACAAAGCAGTGACCGCTATTGATGCCACCTATTTGGATGAGCGAATCCCTCAAATCCCCCAAGAGCTACATGAGCAGTTTGAAATTTTCAAATCGCGGGATATTCTATTGGAATGGAGCCCTAAGGGCGTACATAAAGCAAATGGTCTTACCAAGCTGATCCAGCACTTGGGCATTGAACGATCAGAAGTGATGGCATGTGGTGATGAAGAAAATGATTTGAGCATGGTGGAGTGGGCTGGCCTAGGGGTAGCGATGGCAAATGCTAGTGCAAAATTAAAGGAAGTTGCAGAGGTAGTAGTGCCATTGACCAATGATGAGCATGGAGTTGCCTGGGCGATTGAACAATATATAGTAAGTGAGGAATAGGATGGGGCTATTTGATCGATTATTTGGACGGAAAGAAAAACCAAAAGCACCAGTTCTTGAAGAAGAGCATGAAGAAAAAGGTGCCAAAGAGCAAGTTGATGTAGCAGAGGAGGTAGCGATTGATCCAGCGCAGGCTCATCATCTGCGACAAGAGAGCCAAGACTTGGCAGAACTTGCACAAGAAGCTGGGACAGAAGAAAGCGCAGGAGAACAAGCAACTGCCGAACCAGCAGAGGAAGTTGCGGACGTAGAGGAGCAGCAAGGGCTGGATCGTGTGACAGAATATCCTGCAACCGGGGAAGCGGCTAGTCATGTGGTAGCAGCAAGAGAGCAAGAGAGCCGTCCAGCTATGCCAATCAACCATGAGCAAGTGGAAGAAGGGCTATCCTCTCAGCCAGTAGCGGAAAGTGAGGAGGAAAAATACCAACGAACCTTGAAGAAAACGCGGACAGGTTTTGGTGCCAAACTCAATGAATTTTTTGCTAATTTCCGCTCGGTGGATGAGGACTTCTTTGAAGAATTAGAAGAACTGCTGATTACGAGTGATGTAGGGGTGCAAGTCGCTTCACATTTGACCGAGGAGCTTCGCTATGAAGCCCGCTTGGAAAATGCTAAGAAGCCAGAAGCCTTGCGCCGTTTGATTATCGAAAAGTTGGTTGAAATTTACGAAAAAGACGGTCAATTCAGCGAACAGATTGCCTTTCAAGATGGCTTAACCGTCATGCTCTTTGTGGGCGTTAATGGTGTTGGAAAGACAACTTCTATCGGCAAATTGGCCTATCGTTACAAGCAGGCGGGCAAGAAAGTCATGCTGGTTGCAGCAGATACTTTCCGCGCGGGTGCCGTAGCCCAGCTGGTGGAATGGGGGCGCCGTGTTGATGTCCCTGTCGTGACAGGACCAGAGAAATCAGATCCGGCTAGTGTCGTCTTTGACGGTATGGAAAAAGCTATGGCAGAACAGGTGGACATTCTGATGATTGATACGGCTGGTCGCTTGCAAAATAAGGATAACCTCATGGCAGAGCTGGAAAAAATCGGACGGATTATCCAGCGTAGTCTGCCAGATGCACCGCATGAGACCCTGTTAGCACTGGATGCCTCAACGGGTCAGAATGCCCTTGTTCAGGCCAAGGAATTTTCAAAAATCACACCATTGACGGGTCTGGTATTGACCAAACTTGATGGTACTGCTCGTGGAGGTGTCGTACTTGCGATTCGTCAGGAATTGGATATTCCTGTGAAGCTCATCGGATTTGGAGAGAAGATTGACGACATTGGTGAATTTCATTCGGAATCCTTTATGAGAGGATTGTTAGAGGGCTTGGTATAGTCGAGTGATACTGGAATAGGGCAAGGCGAAGTGACGAGGTTCAACCTTTCTTCAAATGACGGTATAAAGCAAAAAAAGTCAAATCCAATATAGAAAAAGCGAACAAGTTGTATTTTCTGTGATTCAGAATCTATGCTTGTTCGCTTTTTCCTTTGATATGCTCATGTATAGAATTGTTCATTCAAAATTTCTTAAATGAAAATCTTTTTGTTCTGGATTCTTTGCTTAATCGCTTGGGAAGATGGATATGTTGTATAGTCGTTTTGTACTAGCTCGAACGGTCTGGGGAGAGGCTTGCTTGAGGTAGGAAATGAAGAAACTGAATTGTTGGTCAAAAGATAAACGAAATGACTGTACAAATCAAAATCGATTCGCCAGTGATAGAGCTTGAGGATTGGCAATCTTTTGCCTGTCATTGAGCATTATTTCCTCCTTTTCAGGAGCGCGTTAATCCAGTCGGGAGCATAGGCTGATGTGCAACCTTTAGGGACTTTCATATCAGCGTAGACACCTAAGGCACGACCAAGGGCTAGTCCTTGGTCTAGATAGTCAAGATAGGCGACAGCGATTTCAACTAGGCATTGGTTCATGGTCCATTGGACAGCTGGGGGAGCTGTTTGGAGCTGGTTTTCAATTGTTGAAAGTGTAGTTTCAATTTCTTCAGGACTAGCTGCCTTACTGGCGAAATACTTTCCTCGTAGTGACCAGCCTAGGCGCTGAAATAGTGGGCGATCTGATTGTAGGAGTTCTTCTTCCCATCTTCTGCTGTCTGACCGCTTGCTTAGAATAAGGCTAGTGAACTTATCTAGGACATTTTGTGAGACGGTTTCGTCTAGGCAGGTTTGGATAGTTTCTTCTGAAAGTTGATTTGGTTTGTTTTTAGCAATTTGAATGGCCAAGTATTGAGCTTCTAGGACCCTGCTGTTCCATAAGGGGGACACGAGGTCAAGCTGTTTAGCATAGGGTTTAGCGATACGGGAAATCGCACCCATGGGAACGCCATAGTAGGGTTGTGTTTCTTGTATTTTTTCATAGCGCTTGAGGGTACCAGCATGGCTAGCATTTTCAAGTTCTGTCAAGATAGATTGAATCAGTGTCATCAGTTCTCCTAAACTAATACTCAAAAATAATCAGGTGACGAAGCCCTAGTCTGAACGCCATTACATCAAGATACGAGGGCGTTAGAAAAGCGACTGAAAATGAGGAATCTTGACGAGTGAAAAACTCTAGTGGAGATGTTCAGCTAGTCCTTAAAACTATCAATTACATAAGACGCTTGACAAGGCATCCCTTGATGTTTAAAGTCTATAAAAAGAGGGAATCGAAGAAGAATAGTGCTTTTCTTGACTCCCTTTCTTGTGTGATTAGAGTAATCCGCGTTCGCGATACCAGACATCTGGTGTCCAGATCCATCTGCTACCATAGCTTTCTAATAAATCGAATGCGGCTTGTGGTCCCATGCTTCCTGCGGGGTAGTAGTGAAGCGGTACTTGATTTTCCTGCCAGATACGAACTACTTGGTCGATAAACTGCCAGCTCGCTTTTACTTCTTCCCAGTGGCTAAAGTTGGTCGAATCTCCATGCAAGACATCATAGAAGAGCTTTTCGTATGCCTCTGGCGAATTGCCGAGAGCAGTGGCGTTGTGGCGGAAGTTGAGCTTGGCTGGTGTGAGTGCAAAGTGCGATCCGACCTCTTTTCCATTGATGGTAAGGGAGAAACCTTCAGTCGGCTGGATGTAAATGGTCAGGACATTCTTTTCAGCATGTTGACCGAAGATGTCTTGTGCATGCTTAAAGACAATGGTAATGCGGGTTCCTTTCTCCGTCAAGCGTTTACCCGTCCGGAAGAAGAACGGCACATCACGAAAAGCATCGGTATCGACAAAGAATACCCCACTTGCAAAGGTTTCTGTTTGCGAATTTTCTGCGATATTAGGCTCTTCCAGATAGCCTACATAGTCTTTTCCATCAATGTGTCCTGCCGTATACTGCCCCCTGATGAAATGACGCTTGATTTCTTCTTCTGTTTGCTGTTTCAGATGTTGGAAGACCTTGATTTTTTCAGTACGTACATCTTTCTCGCTAAAGCTAGCAGGCTTATCCATGGCGAGAAGGGAGAGAACTTGCAGGGCATGATTTTGAATCATGTCTTTCAAGGCACCCGAGTGGTCGTAGTAGCCCCCACGATCTTCGACACCGATTGATTCTGCGAAGTTGATTTGGACAGATTCAATGTAGTCACGATTCCAGATATGCTCGAAAATGATATTGGCAAAGCGCACAGCAAAGATATTTTGCACCATCTCCTTGCCGAGGTAATGATCGATACGGTAAATTTGCTCTTCCTCAAAGGTTTCTGCTAGTTCTTGATTGAGCTTTTCTGCTGTTTCAAGGCTTGTTCCGAATGGTTTTTCGATAATGAGGCGCTCAAAGCCTTGCCCGTCAACAATGTTTTCAGATTTCAAATGCTTGGCAATGGTTCCAAAAAATTCAGGTGCCATGGAGAGGAAGAAGACCTTGTTGTGCTTGGTTTCGTATGTTGCCCCCAATTCGTCTTGGAGTTGTTTTAAAGCTGTGTAATGCTCGGTGTCATTGACATCATGGCTTTGGTAGTAAAAATGGCTGGCAAATTCATGCGCCTGACGTGTGTTGTCTGGTAGATCGCCGAGCGATTCAATCACAACTTGTTCGAAGTATTCCTTGGTCCAAGGACGGCGTGCTGTCCCAATCACGGCAAAGTGCTTTCCGATATGTCCAGCTCGATACAAGCGAAAAAGTGAGGGATAGAGTTTGCGCTTGGCAAGATCCCCACTCGCTCCAAAAATAGTAAATAATACATGTGATGACATAGATACATTCCAATCTGTAAATTTATTATTAGTATATCATAAATTGTCTGAAAATTCACCTGATTTTCCAGAAAGGAAGAGGCTATTTTTCCTAGCTAGAAGACACGGTAAACATAGGGATTTTTCGGTTGCTCAACCTTGGTGTAGTCGGTCAATTCCAGCGTTGGGAGAGCCTGCTGGAGAGAACTATGATAGGATAGTTTGATGCGCCCCTTGGCTGACACCCAGGTATTGTCTGGAAAATTGCTAGCTTGTCCCGTTGAAAGCAGTCCGTAGACACCAGAATCGGCGATACAGTGGATAATCCCAAAGCGGAAGAGAAATTGCTGGTTGGTATTGTTAGGGTCGTTGTAGACAAAGCCCACCATTTCAATGTTTTTTCCGACAAATTCATTGGGATAATCATAGATGGCTTCCATGACTTCCATGTAGTTTTCGCTGGTTACTTGGATGGTTTCCTGAGCGATATACCGTTCAGCGACCTTGCGCATTTCGCTTTGATAGCTTGCTTTTGTAAAATAGGCAGAAGTGTCTGGCTTCAGGTATTGGACAGAGGTGCCTTCTTGTTCCTGAATGGCAGTATCTGTTCCTGCCGCAAGTGGGAAATGATAGCCCTTGGCTGCAACAGTCGTTGAATCAAGATGTACCGTTGGAAAGCCCCAAGCCACAATCAAGGGAATGAAGAGGAGGCCGATACTACTTAATTTGGCTATTTTACTTGATAGATGATTGTGGGTCTCCAACTGCTTCACCCAGATATAGAGTTGAACCAATGCCAGTACAAAGGTCAGTACCATAGAGAGATAGGCGAGGTAGGAATAGTGGAGATTGATGTATTGGTCGAGTTTTCCCGAGACGTAGAGATAGAGGGTCATCTCAAAATAACCCGCTAAGATTAAGAAACGAATCATACTAGAGACCTCCTAGTGTAAGGCAATAGAGAATGATGACACCAGAGATAATCCCGATAAATTGTAGGATAAAGCCTGTTTTAAAGGAATGGTTCATCATGATGAGATTTTTAATATCAATCATTGGCCCAATCACGAGAAAGGCGATAATGGGTGCAAAATCAAAGGTTGTCAGCAAGGAGGCTCCGATAAAGGCATCTGCTTCCGAGCACAGTGACAACAAAAAGGCAAGCAGCATCATCAAAAGGATTGCTGTAAATGGATTATGACCGATCCGGGTCAGAATGCTGGTCGGAATATAGACCTGAACGAGGCTGGCAAATAGGCAGCCAAAGACCAAATAGCGACCAGTATCAAAAAATTCATCGATACTTTGTACCAAGGCCTGCCCCACTTTTTTCCACCCCTGTAAATGGGAAAAATGATGTGTGTGTAGCGGAACGGCATCTTCTTTTAGAATGGAACCCGTCTGGATAAATCCTAGAAAGACTCCTAGGACAAGAGCGACTAGGATAGATCCTAGTGCGCGGTAGAATGCGAATTTGACAGAATTACCAAAGGCGGTAAAGGTCGCAAAAAGGACGATAGGATTGATGACAGGGGCAGTTGCGAGAAAGGGAATGGCTGTATAAGTCGGTACTTTTTTCTCCAGCAGTCGGTTGACAATTGGCACAATGCCACATTCGCAAGACGGAAAGATAAAGCCGATAAAGGTTCCGAACAAGATGCGCAGCCATCGATTCTTAGGCAGAGCCTTATGGACACGGTCGGCTGTGACATAGACCTCGATAAAGCCCGAGATTAAGGAACCGATTAGCACAAAGGGCAGGGCTTCGATCATAATAGAAAGAAAAATCGCTCCTGCTTGTAAGACAGAAGCTGGTAAGTTTTGTAATCCCAACATGGCGTAGCCCTACTTTTGTGAGCTTTCTTTCTCAGGACTTGCTTTTTTGACCGCAGGGTCAGGAAATTCAACTTTATCGACTGCATCAAAAGAGGCAAATTCTTCCAACATTTTCTCTAAATCATCCTTGCGTTTATATGTGACAGCCATGCGACACCTCCAGAGCGTATTTATTCCTTATACTCGCCAATAATCAAGCTAACCGTCCCTCTCACTCTCAATTCCTAGTTGTGAAAGTAGTTGACTTTGATGTTCATAGAGTATGTTTAATACCTCCATTATACTCTTTCTTCTGAAAAAAAGCAGAAATCAGACATGTGTAGCAAGAGAAATATTGCAGAACAGTCGTCTAAAAGGAATTGCTCCAGAGGATGAAGTTCTCCGTGTTTCCGAGAAGCAATTTAACAGCATGCAGGCAATGGCAGTCGCACTTGTTGATGATGTGGTAAGTCTATCATAAAAAATACTTTTTTTTATTGTTGGTGAATGTTTTTGCACAGAAAATAGTGTATAATAGTTATAAAAGAAAGGAGAGGTTTAGATGAAAAATTGGCAGAAATGGCTCCTTGGTCTGATTGCAAGTGTAACGGTCATGATTGGAATAGGAGTATTAGAACAGATGAATAAACAGGAACAATTAAAACAAGAAATGATTAAGGTGGTAGAAAGTGAAGAGGCAAAAACTATTTTTGAAAAGAAGATAAAGCGGTTGGATACAGAAGCTTTAACAAAAAATGGTATTATTCAATCCTATGAAGTTGATTATGAGTCTATTAAGCATAATCTGATGGGAGGAATTATCGTCAAACTAATTGTGAATGACAATACAGACTACACAATAACTATATTTTTAGGCAAAAAAATGTCTGATGGAAAGTTGCATAATGAGGGAGGTTCCTACTCAAATCAATTGGCAGATTTACTACAAGGAGAAAATTAAATGAATGAGATATACTCTGATCATCAAAATATGTTTATTTCTCAGCAGGAATATAATAATGATCTTAGTATCGGAGAGCCTGTAACAATAGGGGAAGACGCTGAGGAAATTACTATCGGCTATGTTTCAGAAATTGAGGACATAGCTTCCGGTTTTCAAGCCTATGTCGTGGTAGAAGCGTAAAGAAATTGCTCAAGATGATGAAGTTCTCTGCGTTTCTGATAGCCAATCTAACGGCATGCAGGCAATGGTAGTCGCACTTGTTGATGATGTGGTAAGTCTATCATAAAAAATATTGCTTTTTTATTGTTAGTGAATGCTTTTCCACAGAAAATGGTGTATAATAGTTGTAAAAAGAAAGGAGAGGTTTAGATGAAAAGTTGGCAGAAATGGCTCCTCGGTTTTATTTTTGGGCACCTCTAAAAACTTCAAGTAGTTGTTAAGTAAGCCCTATTTGTAAGCATTAATTCCAGTAAGCTTCGCTTTCGAAGCTTACTTTTTGCTTATTTTCCTATTTTTGGGCGCACTAAGCCCATG
>NZ_MSJL01000109.1 GCF_001921825.1 Streptococcus acidominimus | reverse complement strand
TTGCGTGGACGACCTCCTTGACGATGTTGACGTTGGTAAGCTACATTGAGACAGGTAAGCATTTCTTGAAAGGTCTCTTTTTGAACACCTATGAGAAGTTTGAAGTTCTCTGAACTGAGTTTTTGAGCTTTTTCATACATTGTTTCCATACAAATAGTATATCATAGTATATCACATTTGGTTACCGAACAAGTCTACTATAAAAATTAAATTCAACCTACGTTAGCGGCACCTTGCTTCCTTATTTAGTATAAATCTCCTTGAGGGTCAACAGGTATACGCTAATCTGATTGACCTTTCATTGAGTGTAAGATATGAAAAAACGCCTAGAAATACTTTCTTTCTAAGCGTTTTTGCTATCTAGGAATTATATCCTAATAAGAGGATAAAAAAGGTAAGATAGAGTAGACCGGCGAGCAGAAGTAGATAGCCGAGTAAGAAAATACCTTTGATTATTTTTGGTAAATCAATGCGATGAAAGGACTTGATAAAGCTGATACCAAGTACCATATAGACGAGTAGGATAACAAGGCTAACAAGGCGCAGAACAGAAAGATAATGGAACATGAGAACTCCTTCCTATGGAACGGGAGGTTTTAGTGAATATAAACCTTTTCTCCCACCAGTATATCTTATTTTTTACAGCAGTTCAATTCTAAGATACAAAGGGCGTAAAAAGTGAATGAAAAATAGGAAATACGACGAAGAAGTCTCTGCTTCTAGGAGTATTTACACCTAAAGGTAGCCACAGCTGTAACTAGCTAAAGCTAGAACACCTGTGTCTCTTTTTTCCGAGCTTTTAGCCCGTGTTCAATTACCCAAGATACGAGAGCGTTAAAAGCACACAGTGAAAACATACTAAGCTTAGTAGAGAAGAATTCTCCGACGGGAGATAACTTCTCTACTTTTTCTTTATGATAAAGTAGAAGTGTCTTGTTATGTCGTATTTTCTTTTGACGCTTGACGTCGTAGTGAAAACAGGCAAGACACTTGTTTTAGGCAGAATTTTATCAAAGTATGTGGGACGCCCGACGTCGTGTATTGAAAATGAAATCACTAAAACAAATCATCATTCAAGACAAAGAGGTAATCATCATGCGAGTAGTATT
>NZ_MSJL01000108.1 GCF_001921825.1 Streptococcus acidominimus | reverse complement strand
GAAAGATATTCCAATCCATAACGGCATCCAAACGTTCTAAGGGATTGCCTTTCTCTGATAGTTTTGACAAGATTTTTTCATCGTCTGTGAATAAATGCATGACAGCTCTCCTCATTACTTTTTATTCTATTATCTCATTTTGGGGAAATTTAGGAAGTTTTTAGAGGTCCCCTTATAGTGTGGAAGAAATTGTGACAGCAGAGTATACATCTAGCATCACAGCGACAGGCACCAACTACACGATTACCAATAGCTACACCCCAAAGAAAATAACACTGATAGGCTCTAAGGTCTGGAATGATGCGGACAACCAAGATGGCATTCGTCCGAGCAGTATCACCGTACACCTCTTTGCCAACGGTGTCGATACCGGAAAAACAGCAGTAGCATCAGAGGCTACCGGTTGGAAGTATAGCTTTGAGGATCTAGACCAGTACCAGAATGGCAAGCTCATTGACTACACCGTTCAAGAAGAGGCTGTGCCCGGTTATACCACCCAGATTGATGGCACCCTGATTACCAATAGTCATGTTCCGAAAGAAACACCTCCTGCGCCTAAGGAAGATGAAACCTCAAGAAATCCTAAACCAAGTCATAAGAAAGTCCTTCCAGCTACAAACAGTACCACAAGCGTAGGACTACTTGTCGTCGGATTGGTCTTGCTAGCAGGACTTGCTATCTATCTGGCGAAGAGAGGTAGATAGGACGAACATAGGATTCTCTAAGCGAGAGTGGGAAGAATCGCCCTTTCAAAGAGCTGAATTTTTCCACGCCCCTTAGATTCTGGGTAGAGTTCAGTCCAACCTGGAGGAGCTTAGCTTAACTAATCTAATTTTCCAAAGATTAGAAAAACTCTCCAAATAGTAAAACACAGAAAATCAGTGAACTGCTCCCTGTCAAGTAGACAGTCAAATAATAAAAGATATTAAGCAACCTGATTCCTGAATTCCCAAGGGGTCAGGTTGTTTAATTTAGTTTGATAACGTTGTGTATTGTAAAACTGGATATAGCTTTCCACATCTGCGACTAGCTCCTCATAGGTCTTGTATTTCTTGAGATGATAAGACTCTGTCTTGAAATGCCCAAAGAAACTTTCAATTGGTGCATTGTCGATACATTTCCCAACTCGTGACATGGATAGAGTGATGCCAGCCTGTGTTGTAAAAT
>NZ_MSJL01000107.1 GCF_001921825.1 Streptococcus acidominimus | reverse complement strand
CAAGACACTTGTTTTAGGCAGAATTTTATCAAAGTATGTGGGACGCCCGACGTCGTGTATTGAAAATGAAATCACTAAAACAAATCATCATTCAAGACAAAGAGGTAATCATCATGCGAGTAGTATTTGGAATTGACGTTAGTAAAACAAGTTCAGAAGTGGCGATTCTGGTCAATGGTGAGAAAGTACATAGCTACACTATGACAAATGATGCACTCGGCTTTTCTCATCTGCTAAGCGACTTGAAATCCGTTCAAAATCCCGAGATTATCTTCGAGGCGACGGGTGTCTATTCTCGTCGCTTTCAAGCCTTTCTGGAGAATAATGGCTACACTTATACTCGCCTGAATCCTCTAGAAGCTAAGAAACAACTGGATGGCTTACGGGTTCGTAAAACAGACAAAATTGACGCTGAGAAGTTAGCACACTCTCAATTTATTCTGAACAGAAAGTCCAGCTACGTTCAGGAAGAAGTCTATCAACAGTTACGTGACTTGAGCCGCTTCTACCAGAATCTAACAGAGGATATTGTCCGGACTAAAAATCGTCTTCACAAGGTCTTGCAAGTCACGTTCCCCGAGTTGGAAGATCTCTTGTCAGCACCAACTGGTGAGCAGTATTGGAACTTAGTGATAGCTTTCCCGTGTAAGAAGTTTGTACTGGAATGGGAGGAGAGGGACTTAGTAGATGTCATCCGCACGTCTACTTCAAAACGGATTTCTGAAAAGCGTGCGGCTTATCTGGCTGAAAAACTCACGGCACTTGCGAAACAGTCCTATTGTGCAGTCGAGAAAACCTCTCCCATGATGGAAGAGGTCCGTTACTATGCACAGGAATTACTGAGATTATCCAAACGCAGACAGACTGTCTTAGACGAGATGGTGGCATTAGCTCATCCCTTACCAGAATATGAGATCCTTCTCTCCATTCCTGGAATAGCTGAAACAACTGCGACAAGTATTATTGGCGAATTGGGAGATATTCGCCGGTTTCAGTCTGCCAATCAGATCAACGCCTTTATCGGTATTGACCTTCGGCATTACGAATCGGGGAACTATCTAGCCAAGGAACACATCACCAAACGAGGCAATCCTTATGCCAGAAAGATTCTCTTTAAGTGCATCCATAACATCGCTTCAGCTCGTCATACCAATCCTTGCCATATCGCTGATTTCTATGAGAAACGAAAAAGACAATCGCAAGCTAGTTC
>NZ_MSJL01000106.1 GCF_001921825.1 Streptococcus acidominimus | reverse complement strand
GCGAAGTTTAAGACTTTTCAAATCATGAAACAAGACTATCGTGGTCGGAGAAAACGTTTTGAAATACGTGCTGAGTTAATTTGTGGGATTATTAATTTTGAAACCAAGTAGTTACCGAACAAGTCTATTCAAATCATTTAATTGTTGATCTGTATATTGAAATGTCATTACTCAATACTCTCCTTACCATCAGAAAAAATGACCTTTACATCACTCTCTGTCTTTCCGTAACGTGAAACCAATATATTTGATTCTGCCATGGTTACGACTGCAGAGCGATTTATTGTATTAGATAAGCTATGGCTCATCCCATACCGCATAACTAGTCCATCAGAAAAGGATAGTTGAACTGTACAACTCCAATCCCCTGGTGGAACAGAATAATCGGGACTACTAATCTTGATCTCCCCCAGATCACGATAGCTATTTTTCAGTGCCTTAACCAGACTAACTTCATATTTCCGATTTCGTTCTGCTTCCTTGTTTTTTTGTATGTTATCATTTAGACTAAATGCCATGACTAAACCTCCTAAAATAATAAGTAAAATGAATAATTTCTTTTTCATGCTCTGTCCTCCACGGTTTATCTACCTATCGTTGAACTGCTTTTATATTATTATACACCATTTTTTGTGAAATCGCTATAAAATTTTGATAAAATTTGTATTGATAGGTAAAAAAGATTCAATTGTTCAGCCATCTACTAAAAGAATGTTATTCTACATTCTCCTTACCATCAGAAAAAATGACCTTTACATTGCTCTCTGTACTTCCATAATGTGAAGCCAATATTTCTGATTCTACCGCATTCACAACTGCTGATTGGTTTCTGTCTAAGTATAGACTGTGTCCCATTCTATATTTTATAACCTGTCCATCTGAAAAAGATAATTGGACTGTACAACTCCAATCCCCTGGTGGAACAGAATAATCGGGACTACTAATCTCGATCTTTTCGAGATCCTGATAGCTATTTTTTAAAGCCTTAACCAAACTAACTTCATATTTCCGATTCCGTTCTGCTTCCTTGTTTTTTTGTATGTTATCATTTAGACTAAATGCCATGACTAAACCTCCTAAGATAATAAATAAAATGAATAATTTTTTTCTCATGCCCTGTCCTCCACGGTTTATCTACCTATCGTTAAACTGCCTCTATATTATTATACACCATTTTCTGTGGAATTGCTATAAGATTTTGATAAAATTTGTATTAGACTTGTTCGGTAACCAAATGTGATATACTATTTGTATGGAAACAATGTATGAAAAAGCTCAAAAACTCAGTTCAGAGAACTTCAAACTTCTCATAGGTGTTCAAAAAGAGACCTTTCAAGAAATGCTTACCTGTCTCAATGTAGCTTACCAACGTCAACATCGTCAAGGAGGTCGTCCACGCAA
>NZ_MSJL01000105.1 GCF_001921825.1 Streptococcus acidominimus | reverse complement strand
ATGAAAATAGCTTTATTCCAGCTAAGAACTCAAAACATCACAGATTGACGGAAGAGGAAAAGCAACTAAATCGTGAGATGGCAGCGATTCGTATCCAAATTGAGCATTTCAATGCGAAGTTTAAGACGTTTCAAATCATGAAACAAGACTATCGTGGTCGGAGAAAACGTTTTGAAATACGTGCTGAGTTAATTTGTGGGATTATTAATTTTGAAACCAAGTAGTTACCGAACAAGTCTATTAAAGAAAACTAAAACAAGATACGAGAGCGTTAAGCAACTCCTAGACAAAATAGGAAATCGAAGCAGGGTGTCTTGCACCCAATGAGATTTATCTTTTTGTCAGCGAGTTGTAGCTCGAGTTCAATTCTAAGATACAAAGCCCGTTAAAAACTCAAAGCGCACTTCTTTATGTAATAACAGTCACTCCCCTGACTGTTATTACCATCTCCGTAAGTGGACATAGTCCGCAACGGCTACGGCAAAATAGAAAATCTGACGCAGAGTCATCAGACTCAAGGAAGATTTATCCCTAAAGGGAGCCATATCTGTAACCAGTTAACACTGGAACAGCTATGTCTCTTTTTCGCACAGAGTTTAGGGCGTGTTCAATTAAACAAGATACGAGAGCGTTTGACACGAGCACTGCTCGTTTTATCTCCCACCTCCCACAGTCTATTCCTAGACTGTTTGACACGAGCACTGCTCGTTCTATCTCCAACCTTCCACAGTCTATTCCTAGACTGTGGAAGCAACTCCTAGACAAAATAGGCGGCCGAACAGAAGCGGTTCGCTTCGTTGTGAGACCCCCACAAAGGCAACTAGATTGGCGTGTTAGCGACAATCAGATGCCTACTGTGATATTTTCTAAGTTTACTCAACTTTTTGACTACGCTTTGTCAGCGAGTTGTAGCTCAAATAAGATACAGAGGACGTAAAGAGCAAAGTAAAAATAGAAGATTGACGACGTGTTCCATGAACACGAGGAAATCTATCTTTTTTACACAGCTCTTAGTCCGTGTTCAGTTATACAAGATACGAGAGCGTATAAAGCACACTGTGAGAATAGGAAATCTGACACAGAAACTTTAGAGGAGAGTTTGCTTTGCAAACTTCTATTTCCTGCCTCTAAAGGTAGCCGATAGGGTACAAGGATACCTATAATAAATATTCACGAATTGGCAAAATCACTACTTTTACTTTAATAGACTTGTTCGGTAACTACTTGGTTTCAAAATTAATAATCCTACAAATTAACTCAGCACGTATTTCAAAACGTTTTCTCCGACCACGATAGTCTTGTTTCATGATTTGAAACGTCTTAAACTTCGCATTGAAATGCTCAATTTGGATACGAATCGCTGCCATCTCACGATTTAGTTGCTTTTCCTCTTCCGTCAATCTGTGATGTTTTGAGTTCTTAGCTGGAATAAAGCTATTTTCAT
>NZ_MSJL01000104.1 GCF_001921825.1 Streptococcus acidominimus | reverse complement strand
GCGAAGTTTAAGACTTTTCAAATCATGAAACAAGACTATCGTGGTCGGAGAAAACGTTTTGAAATACGTGCTGAGTTAATTTGTGGGATTATTAATTTTGAAACCAAGTAGTTACCGAACAAGTCTATTGTGAAAAATGATAAAAACCCCCACTTACAGAGGTGAGCAATAGCTACCTAAAATTTCATTGTTGTATACGACTGTAACAAAAAAACGCCCTTTTAAAGGCGTTTATTTTTTCTTAAATAGTCTGATATAGTCTTGCTTGCTATGGATAATGTTAGATACAAAAACGGCTTTTCTATCTTCTAAGATGTGATAAAAAGCGAGGTAGTCTCCTAAAACAATGCAACGGGTATTATAAGGTGGATAAATGGGTTTTCCTACTCTCTCGTCTGCGTTAAAACCTGCTTGTGGAAAAACTCCAAGGCGTTCCAGTCCGCAAAGAATATTGTTGACGGTGTTAGCTCCAGCCTGTTCTGAAAAGTATGTCATTTCAATGTAGCTTTTTATAGCTCTTAGCTGTTCTTGCACGGTTTCGGGGAATAATAAGACTATAGAGTTTCTCATCGGATACCAAGATTAGCCCTCACTTCACTAGTGTTATACACCCGTCCCTGTTCTAAATCGTCAAAACTTTTTGCAGTTTCAGCGCGTAAGTCTGCAAGTAATTTAGCCCGTTCTTTATCAGTATCAGTTTCAAAAGGTAAGGCTTTATTTTGTACGATATTTTCTAAAAATAAATTAAAGCTAGCTGTCATATCAAGGTTTTGGGCTGAGATAATGGCTTTAGCTTTTTCTAGTAAATCGCTGTTCGTTTTAAAGTTGACCTGCGTATTTTTTTCTAAAGTGTGCATAGTAGCACCTCCTTAAAGGTATTATAACACTTTAAACTATATTTGTATAGTCTCGTATATTCGGTCGTGTATATGTTTTTTATGTCTATACTGATATTTCCTCTGTATATAGCCTTTTTAGCCCCTTTTCAAGGTTCAATTCTTAGTATGATGGTTATTTCGTTAGCTATATCATGTTTAGGAATTATCTAAACTATCATCATCTATATCTATATCCCATGGACAGGCTGGTACATGTAAAGGTACGACTGATTTTTGGTTATTATTGAGATAATAATTTGTAATTTCAGTCATATCACAATAATAGTGGAATAGAGGATTATTTTCTACACTGTCTGTACGTGTATCCAGTCTGATTGGTTTTTCTAAAAGATTTGAAAGGTTTAAAGCCAAAATACTTTGAAGTTGATATTGACTAATGAAAGAAAGATAGTAAATATTTTTATCATTATCTAATGTTTTTTTGAAAAATAAATTATTTAAAAGGAGACCTCTAAAAACTTCCTAAATTTCCCCAAAATGAGATAATAGAATAAAAAGTAATGAGGAGATCTGTCATGCATTTATTCACAGACGATGAAAAAATCTTGTCAAAACTATCAGAGAAAGGCAATCCCTTAGAACGTTTGGAT
>NZ_MSJL01000103.1 GCF_001921825.1 Streptococcus acidominimus | reverse complement strand
CCTCTTCCACCTTATTCACCAGAATTAAATCCCATTGAGAAAGCTTGGGCAAATCTGAAGAGAGCAATCACAGAACTTTTAAAAACATGCAAAACAGTAAATGAATCTCTTTTGTACTATTTTAAAACTCAATAACTATATTTTAACTAAACTATGGTATAATGAAGAAGAACTGAGGAGAAGCATTATGGTTACTTTAAAAGATATCGCACAAAAAACACAATTATCTACTGCGACGATTTCCCGTGTCTTAAAAGATGATGCAAGCCTGTCTGTCAGTCCTGATACGCGCAAAAAAGTATTTGCGATTGCCCAAGAGTTAGGCTATACCAAACACCTAACCAAGCAACAGCCAGACGGCAATATACGAAAAATCGGTATTCTCCAATGGTATACAGAAAGCAAAGAATTGGATGATCTCTACTACTACTCCATTCGGATCAGCTTAGAACAACGCGCCTTTGCACTAGGCTATGACATCGTTCGCTGTTTCCACGATACTGACTCACCTCTGCTAAAAGAGGTCGATGCCCTGATTGCCATTGGAAAATTTAGTCAGCACCAGATGGCTGAACTAGCTAGACTTCACAAACAATTGGTCTTTGTAGATTTCGATACACTCGCAGATGGTTTTTCCTGCGTAACAACGGATTTCAAGCGGTCTGTTATTCAAGTCATTGACCATTATCTCGAACAGGGCATTAAAGAAATTGGTATGATTGCAGGTCAAGAAGAAACCTATGATAAGGAAGTGACCTTGCTAGACCCACGGCTACGAACCTTTAAACAATACCTAACTGATCGCAACCTCTATCAAGAACAATTTGTCTTTACTGGCTCATTCACCAGCCAATCCGGCTACCAGTTGATGAAAGAAGCGATTGACAGCTTGGGAAATAACTTGCCCCCTGCCTTTTTCATCGCAAATGATAGCCTGGCAGTCGGTGCCCTTCGCGCCTTGCAGGAAGCCCAAATCGCCGTTCCAGATCGTGTCCAGATCATCACTTTTAATGACACCCCCATTACCAAACAAGTATATCCCGCCCTATCCAGCATAACAGTCTTTACCGAAGAAATGGGTATCCAGGCGGTTGACTTAGTAGACACTATGCTTAAAAAACCGACTACCTACCACCCCCGTATGGTGAAGCTAGGAACACAATTAACTCTGCGAAAGAGTAGCTTGTAAACATTATACAAATAAAAAAGCTCAAAACCGGCATATTCTGAACTGCTCCCTGTCAAGTAGACAGTCAAATAATAAAAGATATTAAGCAACCTGATTCCTGAATTCCCAAGGGGTCAGGTTGTTTAATTTAGCTTGATAACGTTGTGTATTGTAAAACTGGATATAGCTTTCCACATCTGCGACTAGCTCCTCGTAAGTCTTGTATTTCTTGAGATGATAAGACTCTGTCTTGAAATGCCCAAAGAAACTTTCAATTGGTGCATTGTCGATACATTTCCCAACTCGTGACATGGATAGAGTGATGCCAGCCTGTGTTGTAAAAT
>NZ_MSJL01000102.1 GCF_001921825.1 Streptococcus acidominimus | reverse complement strand
CCTCTTCCACCTTATTCACCAGAATTAAATCCCATTGAGAAAGCTTGGGCAAATCTGAAGAGAGCAATCACAGAACTTTTAAAAACATGCAAAACAGTAAATGAATCTCTTTTGTACTATTTTAAAACTCAATAACTATATTAACCGGGAATACACCGAGGTTCTCCAGACCTATGACCGGGAACTCAAGGGAAGAGAAACCTACACCTATGGTCATGGTAGGGCTTCTTATCTCAATCATGAAACAGGCGACCATTACAACTACTTGACCAATCAGTCTGGCTCTGTGACAGGTTTAACCAAGGAGGGAGAAGCAGTTGCTTCAACCAGTTACAATCTCTACGGCTCAACCAATCATTACACCTTGACCTGGGATTTAGACCAGTATAAGGGCGACCAGTCGTCCAAGGAGATGATTGGCAAAGGGTTCCTCCTCTTAGATGATTTTCCAGAAGAAGCCGTGATGACCGATGATAAGGCAGTCATCGTCACAAGCCTAGACGGAAAAGCCTTATCTGGTTTTGTGGCAACGACTTATAAGGACTTGTCAGAAGTTCCAGAAACACTTAGACATCAACTGACAACGGCTAAGATTAACCCTAAAGGAGCTTTTCAAGTCATTGTTCCAGAAGACAATCAAGCCTTTTATGACACTTATGTCAAGACAGGAACTAGCCTTTTGGTGACCAGTCCCATGACGGTTCGTACTGACCTCAAGGACAAGACTTTAACCTACACCAATACTGCCTATCAGATTGATTTTGGTAATGGTTATGCGACGAAGGAAGTGACCAACATGCTTGTTACACCGGAACCGATGAAGAAGAACCTCAATGCCGACCAGGTAGACATCAATGGTCAGGCCATGCTTGTTGGTTCTAAAAACTTCTATACCTTGTCATGGGATTTAGACCAGTACAAGGGTATTGTGGCTACTAAAGACGCCATTGCTAAGGGTTTTTACTTTGTGGATGACTACCCAGAGGAAGCTCTTGAGATTGACACCAAGGCTATTCAAGTGGTGACACAAGAAGGGAAGATTGTATCTGACCTGATGATTGAAACCTGTCAGAATTTGGAAGAAGCTCCAGATAGTTTGAAAGAGGCTCTATTTGCCAAGAAAATCTCACCAAAAGGAGCTTTCCAGGTCTTTCGTCCTAAAGACAATGAGGCTTTCTATGAGACCTATGTGAAGACAGGTCAAGCCTTAACCATTATTGACCCTATGACGGTCAAGGACAGCCTTTATAATTCGGGTCAGACCTATGTTAACAAGGCCTATCAGGTTGATTTTGGATTGGCTTACGAGACGGAAGACGTATCCAACTTCATTCCCATTGTTACGCCGAAAAAAGTCAACACGAATGACAAGGGAATGACTATTGATGGAAAGACCGTGCTTCCTAATACGGTCAATTATTACAGGGGACCTCTAAAAACTTCCTAAATTTCTCCAAAATGAGATAATAGAATAAAAAGTAATGAGGAGAGCTGTCATGCATTTATTCACAGACGATGAAAAAATCTTGTCAAAACTATCAGAGAAAGGCAATCCCTTAGAACGTTTGGATGCCGTTATGGATTGGAATATCTTTC
>NZ_MSJL01000101.1 GCF_001921825.1 Streptococcus acidominimus | reverse complement strand
GATAGTCTAGGTGAGGACGACCGCCACGACTGATGACTTTATCTTTACGACTGAATAACTCTGACAACAAAGGAAGAAAGATATTCCAATCCATAACGGCATCCAAACGTTCTAAGGGATTGCCTTTCTCTGATAGTTTTGACAAGATTTTTTCATCGTCTGTGAATAAATGCATGACAGCTCTCCTCATTACTTTTTATTCTATTATCTCATTTTGGGGAAATTTAGGAAGTTTTTAGAGGTCCCCTTTTAGTATAGCAGTAATAATTGGAATAGGAGTATTAGAACAGATGAACAAACAGGAACAATTAAAACAAGAAATGATTAAGGTCGTGGAAAGTGAGGAGGCAAAAGCTGAATTTGAGGAGGTTTTAAAAAATTTAGATTCTAAAGCATTGACAGCACAAGGAAAGATACAGTCATACAAAATAGACTTGGAATCTGTAAAACATAGTCCGATGGGAGGACTTTTTGTAACTTTGATCATTAATGGAGAACGAGGGTTATCAGTAACTATTGCATTGGATAAGCATAATAAATCCGAGGAAGTGCAAGTTGGTGGCGTGACATATTCATCTGCATTGGATAAGTTGTTAAATGAGGATTAATTTATGAGTAGTTACACGGATTATCAAAGACAACAAATTGCTAATGAGGAGTATAATCTTAGTTTAAGAGAGGGTGAACCAGTAACAATCGATAGAGGTAAAACCACTATCGGTTATGTTTCAGAAATTGAGGATACAGCTTCCGGTTTTCAAGCCTATGTCGTGGTAGAAGCGTAAAGAAATTGCTCAAGATGATGAAGTTCTCTGCGTTTCTGATAGCCAATCTAACGGCATGCAGGCAATGGCAGTTGCCCTTGGTGATGATACAGCAAATGTATCATAAAAAATATTGTTTTTTTATTGTTAGTGAATGTTTTTGCACAGAAAATGGTGTATAATAGTTGTAAAAGAAAGGAGAAGTATAGATGAAAAGTTGGCAGAAATGGCTCCTCGGTTTTATTTTTAGTATAGCAGTAATAATTGGAATAGGAGTATTGAATCAGATGAATAAACAGGAACAACTACAACAAGAAATGATTAAGGTAGTGGAAAGTGAAGAAGCAAAAGCTGAATTTGAAGAGGTTCTAAAAAATTTAGATTCTAAAGCATTGACAGCACAAGGAAAGATACGGTCATATAAAATAGATTTAGAATCTATAAGACATAATCCAATGGGAGGTATTGATGTTTCTATTGTTATGAATGATGATAAGGAATTGTATATATCATATACATTAAACAAAGACGTGAACTCGAACCAATTTCTTCCGGGTGGTGCGATTATTTCTGAAAAACTTAGTGATATACTACATGGCAGGGGTTGATAATGGATGCAAATTATACAGATTACCAAAATAAACAAATTGCTCAGAAAGAATATGAAAAGAATATAAGGATAGGTCAAGAACTTACTATCGATAGAGGTAAAACCACTATCGGTTATGTTTCAGAAATTGAGGATACAGCTTCCGGTTTTCAAGCCTATATCGTGACAGATGTGAAGTTACCAGAAAATCCTAGTCAGGCTGATTATGATAAAGTAAAACATGTCACCATGCTCTATCGTGGTTCAAGTGGTTTCAACGAGTTTTTAGAAAAACCTTGGGATGTTAC
>NZ_MSJL01000100.1 GCF_001921825.1 Streptococcus acidominimus | reverse complement strand
GAATAAGCAAACAATTTCTAACTTTTCTTCTACTGATTTTGGACTTCTTTTGGACATGTGAAAACTCCCCTTATAGTGTCTAGTGAATTTTTGTTTTTTCACTGTCCACTATATGGGGAGTATATCACAGCCTTAAGCTAAGATTTCTAAGAGTTTTGTCATCACCTTTAAAGGTTGGGATTTTCGATTAGACGATTTATACTTTTCAAACTAGAGCCGTACAGCTGGTGGCTAACTTCCTAGTAATACTCTATAAAAATCTGGAACTGGCTAAAGCTGAAACAGGTATGTCCCAAAGAGGGGCACACTTGACACGAGTTCCACTCGTTCTATCTCCTACCTTCTCCAGCTTCCTGTAACTATTTCTGCATGATAGCACGCTGGAAACTTTTCCACAAGCCGGTATCATCTGTCTGGAGGATAAGACGAGCGTAGATTTTTCCAATATACCAGATACTGCCCGCTGTCGTCGTTAATAAAATGAGCAGGGATAGGAAACCCTCAACATAGGATGCCTCTTCGTGAATCAGACGAATTGGCATGAAAAATGGTGAGAAGAATGGGATATAAGATCCGATAGTGAGTAAGACATTGTCCCCTTTCATGCCCAAAGTCACACTCATCATCATGGCTACTACTACGAGTAAGATGACGGGCTGAACAGCCTTATTGACATCTTCCACACGCGCTACCAAGGCTCCACAGGTTGCAGAAAGAACAATGTAGAAAATCAAACCTAGCAACATGAAAAAGATAGTGTAGACTGTGGAGGGCTGGAACAAGAGGGAAATTGTCTCTTGATGTTGCTCTAAGAAAAGCTGGATAAACGGAATCTGACCAACAACAAGGTAAGCGAGTAAGAAACCGACTACATAGATAGAAATATGGGTCAAGACAACCGCCATAATCCCCATCATGCGCCCATAGAAGTAGTTGGAAGCACGAACACTGGAGAAAATAACCTCCATAATCTTTGTTCCTTTTTCATTGGCAATATCCTGCGCGGTCGTTGATGAGTAGACAATAAGAAGCATGTAGAGGGCAAAGGAGAGAATAAAGATCAAGCCTGTCTGAATACCTTGGAGTAATTCTGTATCTTTCTTGATGACTTCATCATAGATAAGCTCTTGTGACAAGATTTTTTCCTGTTCCGTGGTCAGCTGTGCTGCTTCTCTATTCAATTCTCCTTGGAGGGTCTTCAAGCGAGCCAAGGTATCTTCCTTGGCAAAGCGATCCATGCTTTCCTTACCGTGGTAGCTCACATACACCTGATGCTCTTTTACTTCTAGTACGAGATAGCCTGCTATATCGCCTTGGTCTACTGCTTTTTGAGCAGCCCTCTCATCTTGATATTCAAAGCTGTACTGGTCCTTATCCTCTCCCAAAGAACGCTGAATCTCGGGATTGGTCGAAACGACAGCGATAGGCTCTGAAGAGAATTGCGAGCTACTGACCAATGCCCCCATTCCGACACTGAAGCCTATAAAGATAAAGGGACTCAAGACCATAAACAAGAAACTCCACGATTTCACTGATATACTCCCCATATAGTGGACAGTGAAAAAACAAAAATTCACTAGACACTATATGGGGAGTTTTCACATGTCCAAAAGAAGTCCAAAATCAGTAGAAGAAAAGTTAGAAATTGTTTGCTTATTCCTTAACCAAGAACAGTCACTTACCCAACTCAGTAAACAATATCAGGTCGATCATCAA
>NZ_MSJL01000010.1 GCF_001921825.1 Streptococcus acidominimus | reverse complement strand
GAGGCAATCCTTATGCCAGAAAGATTCTCTTTAAGTGCATCCATAACATCGCTTCAGCTCGTCATACCAATCCTTGCCATATCGCTGATTTCTATGAGAAACGAAAAAGACAATCGCAAGCTAGTTCTACTAAGCCACATGCGATTGCCTCTATACATCGTCTCATAAGGACCATGTATTACCTCATAACGCATAACAAACTTTATGATTACGATTCAACCCAAAATCATTAAAGTTGTCCATGCCATATTATTGTAACACCTTATGAAAAAAATGGCAAAATAAGGTGTGCTTTTTGGGTGCATTTTTTCTCCTAATATAAACCAAACATGGAGAGCATGGAGGATAATATCAAGTAACTTTATAAATTTTTTACCCGAAAACCATTGAAATACTTGACAAATGGTAGAAAATAGGAAATACGACAAGTGAAAAGCTCCAGTGGAGGTTTTCAGCCTGCTATGTAAAAGTAATAACAATTTGTATGGAACATCTACGTCCCCTTAAAGGTAGCCATACCTGTAATCAGCTAAAGCTGAAACAGTTTCGTCTCTTTTTTCCGAGCTTTTAGCTCGAGTTCAGTTCCAAGATACAAAGCCCGTTAAAAATTCACAGTACACTCCTTAAGCAGACATAGTCCGCAACGGCTACGGTAAACTAGGTGTTCTGACGCAGAACTTTTAGACGAGAGTTTGTTTTGCAAACCTCTATTTTCTATCTCTAAAGAGCGCCACCCTATTATCAGCGAAAGCACAAATAGTTATCTCCCACCATAAAATCTGATATTGATTTTCATGAGTGTAGGAGTAGGCTATGGTTGTAACCTTTTTCTACTCTTATTTGGGTATGCAGCTCCTAAATGACAAAAATGTTAGATTGAAATGCCTAGTTTTGGCTATTTTTACTGTCAAAATAGCGTATAATATAGTAAGGGAAGGAGTGGGAATATGAAACAGAAAATCTTGATTGTAGAAGATGATGTGGTCATCCGTCAGTTAGTGGCGAAAAATCTCCGCAATTGGAATTATGAAGTGGAGGATTTCCAGACAATTTTGGAGCAGGTAGAAGCCTTTCAGCCCCATTTGATTTTGATGGATATTGGGCTTCCTTTCTTTAATGGCTATTATTGGTGTCAAGAAATTCGCAAGACTTCCAGCCTCCCGATCCTCTTTCTCTCATCAAGAGACCAGCCGATGGATATTGTGATGGCGATTAATCTAGGCGGTGATGACTATGTGACCAAGCCCTTTGATATGACCGTTTTACTAGCTAAGGTTCAAAGTTTGTTGCGCAGAACCTACGATTTTCAAGGGGAACAAACGGTACTGTCCTTTGGAGATATTCGCTTGGATTTAAAAAGCATGCAGGTCAGCTATGTGGGATTAACGGAGGAGTTGACCAAGAATGAATTTCAGATTTTACGCATTTTATTTGAACGCGCACAAGCTATTGTCAGTCGTGAAGAATTGATGAAAGGCTTGTGGAACAGCGATCTATTTGTCGATGACAAACGCTAACAGTGAATGTTGGTCGCCTGCGGCGCAAATTAGCAGCCCTAGGCTTGCAGGATTTGATTGCGACTAAAAAAGGAATTGGCTACGGGTTGGTGAGAAAAGATGACTAAAGGGCGGATTGGTTTTTTTATTAGGCACTGGCTAGGAAGACGCTGGTTTTTTATGGCAGGAATGTTTAGTTTTCTAGGTTTGATTGTCGGTGTTAGTACCCTTTTTCGTGTGGAGACGGACTTGGCAGCCTATACCAGTCTTTTGCTAATGGTTATTGGAATGCTTGTCATAGCCGTTGACTTGTCTAGAGAGTGGCGAAACTATGTCTTGGCTGAACGAGGGGAAGAGATTAGAAGTGGGACAGCGACAGAGTTGCTCATGCAGGAGCGGGTAAATCAGCTAGAGGAAAGATTGAAGGCGTGTTTGGAACAGGAGCGGGAGCGACAAAATGATTTTCAGGACTACTATACCTTGTGGACCCACCAGATGAAGATTCCTATTGCAGCCAGTCAGCTCTTGGTTGGAGACCTGCTGGCAAGTGAGGAAAAGCAAGCCTTAGAGCGGGAATTATTCAAGATTGAGCAGTATACAAGTCTAGCCTTAAACTACTTACGCTTACACTCTTTTCATGAGGATTTGGTGGTTCAGCGTGAATCGCTTGATACTCTGGTGAGACAAGTAGTTAAGAAATTTTCGATTTTTTTTATTCAACAAAAGATAGAGCTACGTTTGGATAGCTTGGATCTGGTCCTTGCCACGGATAAAAAATGGTTTAGTTTATTGTTGGAACAATTCATCTCGAACGCTATTAAATATACGGCGGGTGGTCAGATTTGGATTTACTTAGATGGGGATGATCTCCTTATTCAAGACACGGGTATCGGCATTGCAAAAAGCGATATGGAGCGGAGTTTTGCCCATGGTTTTTCGGGTTACAATGGACGGATTTCCCAGCAGTCATCAGGACTAGGGCTTTACTTGGCACAACATATTAGCGGAAAGCTAGGCATCCGTTTTTCTCTGACATCTGAAGTAGGACAGGGGACCCAAGTCCGTATCTCCCTAAAAGAAGAGGAGCTAGTGCTCGATTAACAACCTTACAAGAATGTAAGGTAAATGTGAGGTAAAGCTAAGGTAGGCGGGTGTGAAATAAGGTATCATAATGATAGTCATTCAGTCTCTCAAGCTCTTATAGTCGTTTCCTTTATCTTTTATAATTGTAAACTCTGTGCAAAAAAGAGACGCAACTGTCGCAACTTTTAGGGATAAATATCCCTGTGAAATAGTTCTCAACTAGACGAATACCTGCGACTTTTGACCAAAACTTTGTTTTCTTCATTTCCCAGACAGTTTGAGCTACTACTAAAAGTAAAGGAACTATATACTCTTCAGAAATCAAAAGATGTTGGGAATAGAGGGCTACTTGTGGCTTTGCCACCTAGTATATGTCTGAATGTTATTGAGGATTAGTCTGTCTTTGATGGCTGACAAGTCAACTGCAAGACTATACGGTAAAGAGGCAGTCCATGCTTTAGAAAGAGGATTGCTTGCCTCGAGAAGATCGCCACCAGCATCGGTCCATGATGTAGAGAGTGATGTTTAAATAAATAAGGAGGTTATTATGGTATTACTCAACGTTCAACACGTCCAGAAAGTCTATCAAACTCGCTTTTTGGCCAATCAAGTAGAAGCCCTTAAAGATATTCATTTCACCGTGGAACAGGGTGAATATGTTGCTATTATGGGAGAATCTGGATCAGGTAAATCGACCCTGCTGAATATTTTAGCTATGCTGGACAAGCCGACCCAAGGTAAGGTTTTCTTGAATGGTGTAGATACCCAGACGATTAAAAATAAGGACGCTTCAGCCTTCCGGCGAGAGAAATTGGGGTTTGTTTTTCAGGATTTTAACCTACTAGACACCTTGTCGGTCAAGGACAATGTCCTGCTACCCTTGGTACTTTCTCGCGTTCCGCTTAGCGAGATGAACCAGCGTCAGCTTGAGGTTCTCAACAGCCTAGACATTGCGGATTTGAAGGACAAGATGCCCTATGAAATCTCTGGTGGTCAGCAACAGCGAGTAGCGGTCGCAAGAGCCATTATTACCAAGCCCGAAATCCTGCTGGCAGATGAACCCACTGGCGCGCTTGATTCCAAGTCTTCTGCGACCCTGCTCGATATTTTTGACCAGATCAATGAACTGGGACAAACCCTACTCATGGTGACCCACTCCACCACAGCAGCCAGCCGTGCCAAACGTGTCCTCTTTATCAAGGATGGTAGGCTCTACAACCAGATTTTCCGAGGAGAACGTAGCACACAGGAAATGTTCCAGCTTATTTCAGATACACTGACCCTGATGGCGAATCGAGGTGAGTAGTATGTGGAATGTAACCTACAAATTAGCAGTCAGCAATCTGCTTAAAAACCGCAAATTATACTTTCCTTTTGCCTTGATGACGGTCTTTTCAGTGACCATCGCCTACCTCTTTACCTCTCTCAGCAACAATCCACACTTAGCAGAAATCAAGGGTGCAAATAGTGTGAGACTGACCCTGCAATTGGGGCAGGTTGTTGTCATGATTGCTGTTGCGATGATGTTTCTTTATGCCAATAGCTTTGTCATGAAATATCGCTCTAAGGAGCTGGGGATCTATACAGTCCTTGGTTTAGAAAAGCGCCACTTGCTCTTGATGACCTTGTTTGAAACCCTTCTTTTTTCAACGATTACAATCAGTCTAGGCTTGCTTCCGGGAGTATTGTTCGACAAGCTAATCTATGCGATTTTGCTCAAAGCCATACACTTCGAGGTGGTTTTGGTCTCTGTCTTTCAGTGGGCAAATGTCCTAACCGTTCTAGTTTATTTTGCCCTACTGTTCCTCTTTTTAGCAATCTTAAATGCTGGGAAATTGAGCCTATCGTCCTCCCTAAATCTGGTCAAGGGACGAAAACGCGGAGAAGGTCGGGGACGATTGCTACTTCCGCAAACCTTGTTGGGGCTAGCGGTCTTAGGTGGGGCATACTATTTGGCACAGACCGTCAGTAGTCCAGTCAAGACCCTGCCCACCTTTTTTGTGGCAGTTTTAATGGTTATCTTTGCGACTTATCTACTATTTAACACAGGGATTATTAGCCTTTTAAAATGGCTTCAGAAGCGCCAAAGTTACTATTATCAACCCGCTAATTTTATCGCGGTCTCCAATCTGGTCTTTCGGATGCGTAAAAATGCTATGGGTTTAGCCACGATTACGATTTTATCGACAATGTTTATCGTGACCATGATTGGTGGAACCAATATCTATGTGGGGGCAACGATATGGTCAACCTGACTCACCCTAATGCTTACAACCTTACCTATACGCTGGATAGAAAGGGTGTACCTACGGAAGGTTCGATTGTTGACAAGGAGGCCAAGGTCAAGGAATTGGCTTCCCAGACCTTGGAACTAAATGCCATTCCTGTTACAGGAATCGTTACCTATCGCTATATCGAACAACTTGCTGGAAAACTGGAGGAGAACAAGGTTCAGTTCTTTGACAGATTGACAGTCGGTTTTGATATGGCAGACATCAGTATCCTTTATATCTTTGATGCAGCTTCCTACCAAGAGATGACAGGTGAGCACTTGGAGCTAGCCAGCAATCAAGTAGCAGTTTATGCAAAAGGTATTGATCTAGATAGTCGAAAGCCCTTGATGATTGGTGATCAAGCCTTTACGATTCAGAAAGTATTGTCGAGGAATTTCACCGATTATAAAGCACCAAGCAATATCACCCATGTAGTGCCAGGTTTGATTTTGGTCGTGCAGGATTTAGATGAGATAAGGGAAGATGTGGATCGAAAAGTCTATGTCGGAGTAGAGACCAGCTTGAGTGAGCAGGAGCAGGCACAGCGCTGGGAGGATTGGCGTGAAGTAGATTTCAATGAGATGTCTAAATCATTGATGATTCATGGAATGGGAAGGGGCAGTCGGGCAGCGACACATGCCAGTACCTTTGCTTTTTCAGGCTCTCTCTTCTTTATCGGAGTATTCTTGTCGATAGTCTTTTTAGTAGCGACGATTCTGGTCATTTACTACAAGCAGATTTCAGAAGCCTATGAGGATCGGGAACGTTTTGGCATCATGCAAAAGCTAGGACTTGATGAGCAGCAGACCAAGCAAAGTGTTCGCAAGCAGATGTTGACAGTCTTTTTCCTTCCGCTCGTTTTTGCCTTTACTCACTTGCTTTTTGCTTACAAGATGTTGCAGAATATTTTACTTGTAATAGGTGTCTTAAATAGCAATCTGGTAATGCAGGTAACGCTCGTTAGCTGTCTCGGCTATCTGGTGCTTTATGTGGTGGTGTATCTCTTAACCTCCCGCTCCTATCGCAACATTATCAGTTCCCATTAAATTGTTCAAAATCAGTCTCAAGACGGATGTGAGGAACGGTAAGATTGGGTATACTAAAGTCAATCCTAAATATTTTTCATAATCTCCTAAAAAGCATCAGTCCTAGGGCTGGTGTTTTTTTGTAGTCATTACCAAGATATAGTCATTTAGTTTATATTTTTATTACTTCGTTAACTCGTCTTGTTGTACTCCAGTACTACCTGCGACTTTTAACGAAAACTTCGTTTTCTTCATTTCCCACCTCAAACAGTCTCTCCCCAGACTGTTTGAGCTAGTACTAAAAATAAACTAAACGACTATAATAAATAAGTATATAGACTACTACTCATATTCTATAAAAATCAACATTCAACTATCTAGGCAGTTTTGAAGGTATTTTCGATATAGTCTCCACCGGTTTGCAGACTTGTGTTAGGTCATTCAGAAAAGACCAAAAGAGAAACTTTTCATTACATGTTAGACTTGTGGTATAATGGATAGGAAAAAATTGTGAGTACAGTGAGCCATTGGTCACTGGTGGAAAAGGGGAGCAGTTGTGTGTTTAGCCTTTCCCTAATCCACCTCTTCACTAAACAACTATGAAAGGAAGTGTATATGATGTCCAGTTCAAGATTAGAAGCCTTTAGCGATGGTGTGCTAGCCATCATTATCACCATCATGGTGCTTGAATTAAAAGTTCCTGAAGTCGATAATATAGCGGGTCTAACCTCCCTGATCCCCAGCATCCTAGCCTACATTCTTAGTTTCCTATATGTTGCTATCTATTGGAATAACCACCATCACCTAGCAAAAGGGATTACGGCAGTCAATCCCAACATACTGTGGGCCAACATGCTGTGGTTACTCTCTATTTCATTTATCCCATGGGCTACGGCATGGCTAGCCACATTTTATACGAGTGCATTACCTGTGATGGTTTATTGCCTTGTATTATTGATGGTCGCTATGACCTACCTTATTCTGCAAAATCAGATTACCAAGGGCAACCCCGCATTGCGAAAGAAGATAGGGAGAGACCGAAAGGGGAAACTATCAATTGTCCTCTATCTGATCTCGGTTGCCGTGTCCCCCGTCTTTTCCTCCTTATCTCTCCTATGTGTGGTGCTTGTAGCTATCATGTGGCTCATTCCGGATCAGCGTATTGAGCAACTATTCCGTTAGCGCCTCCTCAAATAGGAAGAGATAGTACATCTATTCTAACAAGAAAGAAAACAGGTGAGAAAGAGGTCAAGCTCTTTATACTCTCTAACTCCCCTAACTATTGTAAGTCTACAAAAGGGGAACAAATTTATACAACAAGTCGTTATAGGGTTCAAGAAATCTTATAAAAAATCAAAATCTGGAACTGGCTAAAGCTGAAACAGTTATGTCCCAAAGGGAGCCATACTTGACACGAGTTGCACTCGTTCTATCTTGTTTTAAGGGAACAGGCTAAAAACCTCCACTGGAGCTTTTTACTCAGCAAGGTGAGTTAACGACGTCAGATTTTGATTTTTGACGAGTATTAGTTATTAGAATGAAGGAGAAACCATGACATTTGAAGAGATTCTACCGGGCTTAAAGGCCAAGAAAAAATATGTTCGGACAGGTTGGGGCGGAGCTGAAAACTATGTCCAGCTCTTTGATACCATCGAACAAAACGGTGTAGCACTAGAGGTAACCCCCTACTTTTTAATCAATGTATCAGGCGAGGGGGAAGGATTTTCGATGTGGAGTCCAACGCCCTGTGATGTTTTAGCGACAGATTGGGTGGAAGTCCATGACTAAGAAAGTCCTTGTGACGGGCGTTTCCTCGGGGATTGGACGGGCTCAGGCACAGCTATTTTTGAAAAAGGGCTATGAAGTCTATGGTGTGGATCAGGGACAAGATCCCTCATTGACCGGTGACTTTCATTTTTTGCCGTTAGACCTGCGGGAATCTCTAGTTCCGCTGTTTGACTGGTTACCAGAAGTGGATATCCTCTGCAATACTGCTGGGAAGTTAGATGGTTATAAGGCCTTGTTAGAGGTCAGCGAGGAAGAAATAGAGGCGATCTTTTCTGTTAATCTGTTTGCGACCATGCGGCTTACCCGCTTTTATCTCGCAAAGATGTTGGAAAAGCAGGCGGGCATCATCATCAATATGTGTTCGATTGCTAGCTTTCTTGCTGGTGGTGGCGGTGCAGCCTATACGGCTAGCAAGCATGCTCTGGCAGGTTTTACCAAGCAGCTGGCGCTCGATTATGCCGATAGAGGAATTCAGGTCTTTGGGATAGCCCCGGGAGCAGTAAAGACAGCCATGACAGCAAGTGATTTTGAAGAGGGCGGGCTAGCGGACTGGGTCGCAGCCGAAACACCAATTAAGCGGTGGTTAGAGCCAGATGAAGTCGCAGAAGTCACCTTGTTTTTAGCAAGCGGAAAGGCCAGCGCTATGCAAGGAGAGATTCTCAAGATTGACGGTGGTTGGAGCTTGAAATAAATGCTATTAGCTATACATGAGAAGAGTGGCATGATGTAGCACTTGGTTTTCAAAGAGAGAAGAGGAATGGGGTTGCTTCCCTTTTAGTTGATGGGCGGATGTACTCTCATAGGTCTGTGCGAAAATGATGATGCTATCTAATATCCCTGTCTGCAATAGGAGAGGGATTTTTGTTTGCGATTCTGTTCTTGGAGAAGAGGGTCAGGGCTTTATTGACCCTAGAAAATATGCTATAATAGGAGCGAAAATAGTAGATTGGAAAGATAATATGACAAATTATGCAATTATTTTAGCGGCAGGCAAGGGTACTCGGATGAAATCGGACTTGCCCAAGGTCTTACATAAGGTCGCAGGTATTTCAATGTTGGAACATGTTTTTCGTAGTGTTTCTGCCATTTCACCTGAAAAAATCGTAACTGTTGTTGGTCACAAGGCAGACATGGTTGAGGCCGTTCTAGCTAAGCAGACAGAGTTTGTGACCCAGTCAGAACAGCTGGGGACTGGTCATGCGGTCATGATGGCAGAGCCTCTGCTACAAGATTGTAGCGGGCAAACCTTGGTGATTGCAGGTGATACACCGCTGATTACAGGCGAGAGCCTGCGTGACTTGGTCGAATTTCATGTCAACCATAAAAACGTTGCTACTATTCTGACAGCAGAAACAGACAATCCATTTGGCTACGGGCGTATTGTGCGCAATCAACATGCCGAGGTGACCAAGATTGTCGAAGAAAAAGATGCCTCTGATTTTGAAAAGCAAATCAAGGAAATCAATACAGGCACCTATATTTTTGATAATGAACGCTTGTTTGAGGCACTTAAAAATATCAATACCAACAATGCACAGGGAGAGTACTATATCACGGATGTTATCAGTATTTTCCGCCAAGCAGGTGAAAAGGTCGGTGCCTATCTTCTCCGTGATTTTGATGAAAGTCTTGGAGTGAATGATCGTGTCGCTCTTGCAAAAGCAGAAGAGGTGATGCGTGAGCGGATTAACAGAGCCCACATGGTTAATGGCGTTAGCTTTGTGAACCCGGCAGCGACCTATATTGATATTGATGTGGTGATTGCGCCGGATGTGCAGATTGAAGCCAATGTGACCTTGAAAGGTAAGACCTCTATCGGTGCAGAAAGTGTGCTGACAAATGGTAGCTACATTGTCGATTCAGAAATCGGTGCGCGCGTGGTGGTGACGAACTCTATGATTGAAGAGTCGTATATCGCAGAAGCTGTGACGATTGGTCCCTATGCTCATATCCGCCCGGGTTCCCAGCTAGCAAAAGATGTCCACATTGGTAATTTTGTTGAGATCAAAGGTTCTAGCATTGGGGAAAATACCAAGGCTGGTCATTTGACCTATATCGGCAATGCAGAGGTGGGGCGTGATGTTAACTTTGGTGCCGGAACGATTACGGTCAACTATGACGGACAGAAAAAATATACCACCAAGATTGGCAACCATGTTTTTGTTGGCTCTAATTCAACCTTGATTGCTCCGCTTGAAATTGGAGACAATGGACTGACAGCAGCTGGCTCAACGATTACCAAGGATGTGCCAGAAGATGCAGTAGCCATTGGTCGGAGTCGTCAAGAAAATAAGGAAGAATATGCTAAACGTTTGCCGCATTATCCAAAGAAAGGCTAGGAGTTACTATGAAATTTGAAGAAAAGACCATTAAGAGAACAGAGATTTTTAAGGGACACATTTTTGATGTCGTCGTAGATGACGTGGCGCTTCCCATGGGGGGAGAAGCGAAGCGGGAATTGATTTTTCACAAGGGGGCAGTCTGTGTGCTAGCCCTGACCCCTGAGGATAAGTTAATCTTGGTCAAGCAATACCGCAAGGCGATTGAGCAGACGAGCTACGAGATTCCAGCAGGCAAGTTAGAAATTGGAGAAAATGCTGATCCTAAGGCAGCAGCCCTAAGGGAGCTGGAAGAAGAGACCGGTTATACGGGTGACTTGGAACTCTTGTATGATTTTTATTCAGCTATTGGTTTTTGCAATGAGCGTCTGCGTCTCTACCTAGCAAAAAATTTAGTCAGGGTTGAGAATCCCCGTCCCATGGACGATGATGAAGTGATTGAAATGCATCATGTGAGCTTGGAAGAGGCGCTTGACCTGATTGCAAGTGGGGATATTTGTGATGCCAAGACCATCATTGCGATTCAACAGCTACAATTGATGAGAAAGTAGGACGGACATGAGGAAGCCCTTATTGACAGATGAATTGTTAGAAGAAACGAGACGGAGAAAAAGCTCCCTTCCTCAAGGCTTTGGCTACTATGACCCTGAAAGGGAGTTTGAGGATGGGGATGAATTTGAGTTCGAAGAAGACTGGGAAGATGAGGATAGAGGGTATCGTGAGGGTTACACTCATAGGATTCCTGTTGATGCCTCTATTATCAAAAGCCGTCGGATTGAAACCGTCAAGCGAGAGGAATTTCGCAGTAAAATCAACAAAATTCTCTTTTGGGTGATACTTCTTGTTATCCTTTTCCTCATAGCAGTCTTTTTTTGGTAAGGAGTTTAGATGAAATTTGGAATTATTGCAGCTATGCCCGAAGAATTGAAGACCTTGGTTGAAGAGCTGGAGCATGGGACAGAGCAGGTTGTCTTAGGGCGAACCTATTATACAGGAAAACTAGGCCAGCATGAGGTAGTCTTGGTGCAATCAGGTGTCGGCAAGGTCATGTCTGCCATGTCAGTGGCTATTTTAGCCCAGCAATTTCAGGTAGATGTGCTGGTCAATACTGGCTCTGCTGGTGCAGTCGCAGACGGGATTGCGATCGGTGATGTGGTCATTGCTCGTAAGCTAGCCTACCATGATGCGGACTTGACTGCCTTTGGCTATGACTACGGTCAGATGTCTGCCCAGCCCTTGTATTTTGAAGCGGACAAGGATCTCGTTTCTAAGATGCAGGGTATTCTTGCGCAACAAGGGATCAGCGCACATCTAGGTTTGATTGCGACAGGTGATAGTTTCATTGCAGGACAGGACAAGATTATGGCGATTAAGGCTCATTTCCCAGATGTCCTAGCGGTTGAAATGGAGGGGGCAGCCATTGCCCAAGCGGCGTATAGTATCAATCTCCCATTTCTTGTCATTCGTGCCATGAGCGATACGGCGCAAGGTGATGCCAACATCACTTTTGACCAATTTATCATTGAAGCAGGCAAACGCTCGGCTCAAGTCTTACTTGCCTTGTTGCAGCAGTAAAGATAGGGAGTGGGTTACACTCAATCCTAGGCAAGGGAAGACGAAGCTCTTCCAATTTAACTGGTTATTGGTAGGGCTTCTTTGAGGAACAGAAGATATAAAGTCTGTTAATACTCGTTAAAAATGCCAGCGTACCCAGGGGCGTCCCTAGCTCTTGCAGGCTATGTGCCTGTTTTATAGAGAGAAGTAGACACTCTCGAGGTAAAATAAACATAGTAAAAGAGGCTGTTTTGAGCCTCTTTTACTATTTGTTCATGTCCTTTAAAATCTCAATAGATTCGATCTTGATGTCCGTTTTGGGTTTGTCCTTGTCATCTGTTTCAGTTGCTGCAATATTATCTACAACATCCAGCCCCTCAATGACTTGACCAAAGACCGTGTAGCCACCATCAAGACTTGGGTTTCCACCTGTTTTATAGGCTTCCTTGATTTTAGCTGGGTACTTGCTCGAGTCTAACTGCCCGGAAGCGTCCTTGGTATTTTGGTTGATAAAGAATTGACTGCCGTTGGTGTTAGGCCCAGCATTGGCCATAGATAGAGCACCTCGGATATTGTACAGGAAAGCGGAGCGTTCATTCTTAAAACCATTTCCTCCGTCAATCGTCTTGTCTTTACCAGCCCAGATAGACTCGCCTCCCATACCAGTTCCTTTGGGATCTCCACCTTGGATCATAAAGCCGTTGATGACCCGGTGGAAGATGACGCCGTTGTAGTAGCCCTCTTTAGCATGGGTTAGGAAATTTTCAACAGCTAGAGGCGCTTGCTCTGGAAAGAGCTTTAAGGTGATGTCTCCTGCACTGGTCTTAATGCGGACAGCGGCTTCCTTGTCTCCGACCTCCTTTGTCAATTGCGGGAAAGTTGCATCGGGATTGTTAATGGCGTAGGCCAGATCTTTAGCATATTGACTTGCAGCAGTCGCATCTGCGCTAGAGGTGGTCGCTGGGGTGCTGGTGGATGAAGTTGTTGTAGAGTTCGTCGCACAAGCAGAGAGCATAAGGCTCGCAGCTAGGGTAAACAGTAGTCGTTTTTTCATAACATTCCTTTCCTATGGATGGGCTATACTCAAGACGCCAAGATACAAAAGGGTAACGGGCAAATGGCTATATACTCTTCAAAAATCAGATTCAAACTATGTCAGAGTCGCCTTGTCGTATGTCAGTACAGCCTGTGGCTAGCTTCCTTGTTTGCTTTTTGATTTTTATTGGGTCTTAGTACTATTGTAGCATGAATTTTTTCCTTTTTCAAAATTCGGATTGAGGCACCAGATTGTATAGGAGTACATTATTGGTGATGTTGACTGATTTCTGGTGAGGGTTGGAGCGCTCCATTAGGATATAAGGTACTTGTATAGGCGTTTCGTTTATCTTTTGTAATTGAACTCGGGCTACGAGCTGTGCAAAAAAGAGTAATAACTGTTTCAGTTTTAGCTGATGATGGTTCTTTAGAAAATAGGCTGAAAACCTCCACAGGAGCTTTTCACTCATCAAGAATCTTGACAAAGTCTTCTTTTGATTTTTAAAGAGTATAATGTATAATAGGAGAGGAAGATTAGAGTTTGTAAGGGATACTTCCTGAAAATCCAAAAGAAGTTCTTGACAAAGTTTCATTTGGATTTTCGAAGAGTATAACATCAATGCTCATGTGACTGATGAATAGCTTAAGAAAGATAGGTACAATTGATGACAGTAGAAAAGCAGGTTCAAGAACTCTATAAAGACCATGCCCGTATGCCTTATATCGCACCAGACCGTGACTTGGCGACATGGTTGTTGGATGCCAAGCCTGTTCCCAAGCGCAATATGGAGCGATTAGCTGGAGGTCTTTTGGCAGGGGATATTATTCTCCTGTGGCGGATTCAGTTTGATACCTTTACAAACGATTCTGTCTTTCCTAAGTATTTTGAATATACCTATGGAATTGACGCTCCTAAGCATCTGGCAGAGCTTGTGGAAGCTGGTTATGCCTATCTGGAAACAGCCTTTGATTCTCTGGATCACCTCAATGCGACCATGAAGAAAAATATTCTGAAGCAAAAGGGGGTTGCAGGTCTGTCTAAAATGAAGGCGGCAGATTTGGATGTGGCTCTGAAAGAGCATTTTTCAGAAGAAGAATTATCCCAAACCTTTAGCGTGCGTGGTTATAAGCTGACAGATAAGGGGGCAGCAGCTCTTGTGGCTAACCCCGAGGTGATTGATCGTCATCCTAAGAAGAAATTCTAATCTGTTTTAAATAGACAATTTATGATATTGCATAAATTTAAAATTAACAAATTATTTGGAGAATGAAGTTCAGACTTGGGATTTAAATATAAAAAATGGTATGGGTTACAATATGATGACAGAAAAGGCAGTCAGATGACAACTATTTCCTTTTGTGACATTCAACATACAGTTTCATTAAAAAGGCTTGGAAAGCCTTTTTTCTATTCAAAATTGTGGTAAGATATCTCTATCACAGAAAAGGAAGGAAGAGTATATGTCTTTAACATTACCTCAAAAAACTATGCTGTTTTCAGCCGTAGCCCTGTCGCTTTTTACTGGAACAGCCCAAGCAGACGAGCTAGCACCAATATGGTCAGCGCGTTCTCTGGAGGAAATCAAGGCGGATATTTTAGAACAAAGTGATAAGCAGACCTATACCATCAAGTATGGAGACACGCTAAGCACCATTGCCCAAGCGTTTGATATTGAGATGAGCGTGTTAGCGAGGGTCAATCAAATTGCGAATATCAATCTGATTTTTCCGAATACGACCTTAACGGTGACAAACAATTCACAGGAAGAAGTTACTTCTATTGAAATTCAACCATCTCAAGGTCAAGAGCCCACTGAAGCGGTTAAAGCAACTGTAGATTTGGACAAGCAACAGGTGGTGATTGATGACCAAGTCATTCCAATCGGGGGTACAGCAGAGCCAACAGAAGTAGCTTCAGAAGCGACTGTGCAAGCTGATTCAGAAAGCCCAGCAAGCGATGCTTATCCGATACCAGAACAACAACAGGCGACTGAAGCAGTATCAGCAGCAACCGTGCAAGCTGATTCAGAAAGCCCAGCAAATGATGCTCATCTGGTACCAGCTCAACAACAGGAGGCTGAACCAGTGGCTGAGGCAGTAGCACCAGCTCTTGAACAAGCACAGGCAAGCCAACCGGCTCCAGTTGCTCCAGTAAGCGATTCAGCAATCGTCACGAATCCTGTCACGGCAAACCCTATCAATATGGGGCTTCAATTACATACGGCAGCCTTTAAGGAAGAAGTGGCGAGCATCTACGGTATTACTGCATTTAGTCTCTATCGTCCAGGTGACAGTGGTGATCATGGTAAAGGCCTGGCAGTCGACTTCATGGTGGGAAATAATACCGAGCTGGGAGACCAGGTAGCGAATTACGCCATTCAACAGATGGGCGCCAAAAACATTTCCTATATTATTTGGAAGCAGCATTTCTATTCTCCAACTCCAAACATCTACGGACCAGCCCACACCTGGAACCCGATGCCCGACCGTGGCAGTATCACAGAAAACCACTATGACCACGTTCACGTATCCATGAACCCATAACTCCTTTCCCCAATGAGCCTTGCTTGTTGGGGTATTTTGCTTCTATCCTCTACTAGACCTCCTCGTAAAGTATGGTATAATAGAGACATGGCAAAACAAAAAACGACAAAAAAAGGGCGTACAACTAGGCGTCCGACAAAGGCTGAATTGGCACAACAAGAAAAAATAAAATCTCTATTATTCCGCTTTCTGGCAGTTATCTTCCTCCTCTTTGCAGTTAGCAAACTAGGGGTATTTGGTGTGACCGCTTATAATCTCTTTCGGTTATTGGTCGGAAGTGCAGCATACCTGTTGATCGGAGCTCTGCTCGTTTACACAGTGTTCTCTAAAAAAATAAAGCAACGCGAAGGGACTATTTCAGGATTCTGGCTTGTATTTGCAGGTATTTTACTGGAATACCAGGCTTATTTTGATTTGAGCTACAAGGGAAAAGAACTACTAACTCATACATTTCGACTAGCCCTATCAGATCTGTCCGCTTTTCGGGTAAAGGAATTTTTAGGTGGTGGTCTCATTGGTGGTAGCCTTTATCTACCTGTTTCTTTTTTATTTGCAGCGATTGGCACCTTCTTTATCGGGCTACTCTTTATCCTCTTCGGTCTTTTCTTTATGAGTCCTTGGTCTATCTATGATGTGGCAGATGGTCTGGCTCTTTTACGGGAAAAGATTCAAGAAAGGGCGGCTATTCGTGCGGAAAAACGGGCTGAAAAAGCAGAAGCAAAAGCCAAACTTCAGGCGGCAGAAGAAGCGAGACGCTTAGCAGAACTAGATCAAGAATGTGAAGAAAAACCAGATGTTTGGGAAGAACCTGCTACGCCTACTCCGGTAGAAGCTCCGCTAGTTGATGTGGAGACGGGTGAAATCCTCGAAGTGGAAGATCGTGAGATTCCGATTCTGGCAGAGGAGCGTGAGCCTTTCGTTGATGAAGAAGAGTTCCCTGTCTTATTGGCTGCTGATGAGGAAGAGGGGCAGGAAGCGGCTGAAGATATGGAAGATCTAATAGAAGATATTGCCCTTGATTTCAAGCCCAAGGCTAGACTGGCTTATCAGTTGCCCTCCATTGACCTATTTGCACCGATCAAGGTCAAAAGTCAGGCAAATGAGAAAAAAATTGTCCGCCAGAATATCAAAGTTTTGGAGGATACCTTTGCAAGTTTTGGGATCAAAGTGGTGGTGGAGCGAGCTGAGATCGGACCGTCAGTGACCAAGTATGAAGTTAAGCCTGCCGTTGGTGTGCGGGTCAATCGAATTTCCAATCTGGCAGATGACTTGGCTCTCGCCCTTGCAGCCAAAGATGTCCGGATCGAAGCACCGATTCCGGGGAAATCCTTGGTCGGCATTGAAGTGCCCAACTCTGAAGTCGCCATGGTACCTTTTAGAGAATTGTGGGAACAGGCTAAGACTTCGCCAACCAAACTCCTTGATATTCCACTGGGCAAGGCAGTGAATGGGTCTGTACGCTCCTTTGATTTGGCAAGGATGCCCCATTTATTGGTGGCTGGCTCAACCGGTTCAGGGAAGTCTGTTGCGGTCAATGGTATCATTGCCTCTATTTTAATGAAGGCTGGTCCAGATCAGGTTAAGTTTATGATGATTGACCCCAAAATGGTCGAATTATCGGTCTACAATGATATTCCGCACCTCTTGATCCCTGTTGTTACCAATCCTCGAAAAGCTGCACGAGCACTTCAAAAGGTCGTGGATGAAATGGAAAAACGCTACGAGCTTTTCAGTCACTTAGGTGTGCGGCATCTTGAAGGCTACAATGCAAAGGTGACCGAATTTAACCGTCATTCAGAAGAAAAACAGATTCCACTACCTTTAATTGTCGTGATTGTGGATGAGTTGGCAGATTTGATGATGGTTGCGAGCAAGGAAGTGGAAGATGCGATTATCCGTCTGGGGCAAAAGGCACGGGCGGCAGGTATTCACATGATCTTAGCGACCCAACGCCCATCTGTCGATGTTATCTCTGGTTTGATTAAGGCCAACGTACCGTCTCGGATCGCTTTTGCTGTGTCAAGCGGGACAGATAGTCGAACGATTTTGGATGAAAATGGGGCAGAAAAATTATTGGGACGTGGGGACATGCTCTTTAAGCCTATTGATGAAAACCATCCTGTGCGCCTGCAAGGTTCCTTTATTTCGGATGATGATGTTGAAGCTATTGTCAGCTTTATTAAGAATCAAGCAGAGGCAGAGTATGATGAGTCCTTTGATCCTGGAGAAGTGACAGAGGGTGACTTTGAAAGTGGAGCAGGTGATAGCAGCGGAGACCCGCTTTTTGACCAAGCAAGAGCCCTTGTCATTGAAACGCAAAAAGCGAGTGCTTCCATGATTCAGCGCCGTTTATCTGTCGGCTTTAACCGAGCAACGCGTTTGATGGAAGAGTTGGAAGCCGCAGGCGTTATTGGCCCTGCTGAAGGTACAAAACCAAGGAAGGTGTTGGAAACCCAATGATACAATTAGACACGCTACATCATCTTGCCATTATCGGCAGTGATTACCAAAAGACAAAAGAATTTTATGTCGACAAGTTAGGATTCGAGCAGCTAGATGAGCATGTCCGTCCGGAAAAGCAGGACATGCTCTTTAATGTCCGCAAGGGAAATCTGGTACTTGAAATCTTTATCAAACCAACTGCGCCCATGAGACCTGTCCTGCCACAGCCAGAACATACAGGGCTACGGCATCTTGCCTTTAAAGTTGCAGATGTCGCCAGCTGTTTACAGGACTTTGATGCCCTCAATATTCCTCATGAACCACTGCGTTATGACGACTATGACGGACGCAAAATGGCATTCTTCTTCGACCCGGATGGCTTACCATTGGAAATACATGAATGAGAAAAGAGCCACACTCTTGTGTATGGCTTCGTTAGCTACAAATACTCCTAGAAGTGCTTACTTCTAGGAGTATTTCATATGTAGTCATTTCGTTTATATTTATAGAGTATGAGAAAAGTTACACTTTTCTTATCTATCACTTGTCTAGTTATCAACTACACCTACCTGCGGCTTTTGACGAAAACATTGTTTTCTTCATTTCCCGCCTCGCCCAGTCTCTCCCCAGACTGTTTTGACGAAAACATTGTTTTCTTTATTTCCCGCCTCGCCCAGTCTCTCCCCAGACTGTTTTGACGAAAATATTGTTTTCTTCATTTCCCACCTCAAACAGTCTCTCCCCAGACTGGGGGAGCTACTACTAAACATAAATCAAAAAAACTATTATATAGGATCTTTAGCTAAAGGCAGACAGTTATGATGTCGAATGTCAGAGTAGCTTTAGCAGGGATAAGAGCAAGGCAACAGCCCTACAAGCAGAGCTTTAAATAGCAATGGTCACGACTAGCTCTTGATGGTAAACAGGGCGATGATAAGTGCCAAGTACATGAAGAAGGTCAAGATAAAACCCGCCCGCCAAAAGAACTTGAAAAAACGTTGATAAGAAAAGAGGCGCTTCTTCATTAAGAAATAATAGACGATCGCTAGGGCGAGTAGGGATAAGGCTAGTACCAGCTGTGGCAATAGGCTGTGGTAGTAAGCCTTGTCTGAAATCAGATAAAATTCAAATGCAAGGAGCGGAAAAGCGATGTCAGCAAAGTTGTACCCCTTTTTTTGCAAACGAAATAGTTTGACAACTGTGATCGAAATGATGAAGGAAAGGATAAGGAGTAGCACCGAGGCAATTTTCAAGAATATCATAGCTTTATTCTATAAAAAAAGTGAGGAAAAGTAAACATAAAGCTTGATTTTTTGCTAAAATCCTGTATAATGAGAAGGTATGTGAAAAATCACATATTTGTGGGAGGTAAAAATCTGTAATTACCGCAAAAACCACAATAGGAGGATTTAAAGATGGCTAAAAAAGTCGAAAAACTTGTAAAACTTCAAATTCCTGCAGGTAAAGCTACTCCAGCTCCGCCAGTCGGACCAGCACTTGGTCAAGCAGGGATCAACATCATGGGATTCACTAAGGAATTTAACGCTCGTACAGCTGACCAAGCTGGTATGATCATTCCAGTCGTAATCTCAGTATACGAAGATAAATCATTTGATTTCATCTGTAAAACACCACCAGCTGCTGTTCTTTTGAAAAAAGCTGCAGGTGTTGAAAAAGGTTCAGGCACACCAAACAAAACAAAAGTTGCAACAGTTACTCGTGCGCAAGTACAAGAAATTGCTGAAACTAAAATGCCAGATTTAAACGCTGCAAACCTTGAGGCTGCAATGCGTATGATCGAAGGTACTGCTCGTTCTATGGGATTCACTGTTGTTGACTAATCAATAACGCCCACAACCCGCAAGACTTCATCATTTCTGATGAGTGACGTGGGAGATGAAAATCGATATGACCACATTACAAGGAGAACAAAAAATGGCTAAAAAAAGCAAACAAATGCGTGCTGCACTTGAAAAAATCGACAGCACAAAAGCTTACAGCGTAGAAGAAGCTGTGGCTCTTGCACAAGAAACTAACTTTGCAAAATTTGATGCAACTGTGGAAGTTGCTTACAACTTGAACATTGATGTTCGTAAAGCAGATCAACAAATCCGTGGCGCAATGGTATTGCCAAACGGAACTGGTAAAACATCACGCGTATTGGTATTTGCACGCGGTGCAAAGGCAGAAGAAGCAAAAGCTGCTGGTGCAGACTTTGTTGGCGAAGATGATCTCGTTGCAAAAATCAACGGTGGTTGGTTAGATTTCGATGTTGTAATCGCTACACCTGATATGATGGCACTTGTTGGACGTCTTGGACGTGTCCTTGGACCACGTAACTTGATGCCAAACCCTAAAACTGGTACAGTAACAATGGATGTTGCAAAAGCAGTTGAAGAGTCTAAAGGTGGTAAAATCACTTACCGTGCTGATAAAGCAGGTATCGTACAAGCAATTATCGGTAAAGTATCATTCAATGCTGAACAATTGGTAGGAAACTTCAAAGCTTTCCACGATACAATGGTTAAAGCAAAACCAGCGACAGCAAAAGGTACCTACATCACAAGCTTGACAATCACAACTACTCAAGGTGTGGGAATCAAGGTTGATCCAAATTCATTGTAATAAAAGAAAAAGTCTTATCGCTCGGTAAGGCTTTTCCTATTTCCCATGTCTTTTTATATATTTCAAAGAAAATCAAAGTTAGAAACTCTGCCCTATGCCAGTAGAGCCTGTGATGGATTTCCTTGTTCGCTTTTGAGCTTATGGGGTATAGTCAATCCACTTGAAAACAGTATTCTATGTATGTTTATGACACATGCTCAGGGCGGTCTTTCTAATGCCATAACATATTTTTTAAAGCTAAATCGCTATATTAGACCACGCACTGAATGGCTGGATAGGGAGTTTTCAGTTTCTCTTTTGTCTGTTGATTTTCAGTGGGTCTAATGCTCTATAAAAATCAAAATCTGGAACTGGTTAAAGCTGAAACAGTTATGTCCCAAAGAGGGGGACACTTGACACGAGTTCCCTTCGTTTTATTTCCTCCCTCCAACAGTCAATTCCTAGACTGTGCGACACGAGCTCCCCTCGTTTCATTTCCCCACCTTCCCCAGTCAATTCCTAGACTGTGTGGCACGAGTTTCACTCGTTCTATCTTGTTTTAAGGGAACAGGCTAAAAACCTCCACTGGAGCTTTTTACTCAACAAGGTGAATGAACGACGTCAGATTTTGATTTTTGACGAGTATAACTTTGTTTCTAGCCTATTTTTATGGTTGGATTTGCCAGCTTTTTTATCTTGAGCCAGTGAGACGAATGCCTGCTAATATGGTTCGTGAGTTCTAGTTTTACAAGTTAGGCGTAAAAGGTTATAATAAGGAACTAGACAGATAGAAATAGATGAAAGAATGAAGATGACGAAAATTAGAACAACAGAACAGACACAGCAACAGGCAAGTATGGTTAGAGGCCTTGCTTGGCTGACAGCCGGAAATTTTATTAGTCGTTTGATAGGAATTGCCTATATCATACCGTGGTATTTATGGATGGGAAGCCACCGGGCAGAAGCCAATGGCTTGTTTAATATGGGCTATCAGGTATATGGGAATTTCCTATTGATTTCAACCGTTGGTTTGCCGACGGCTGTTGCTAAGCAAATTGCCAAGTATAATGTACAAGGTCGGCAGGATATTTCCTACTATCTGGTGAGGGAGTTTTTTAAACTCATGCTGATTTTAGGGGCAGTCTTTGCGGGAGTTATGTTTATCAGTTCTCCGACCCTAGCAGAGCTGTCGGGAGTGAAAGAGCAATTAACGCCGGTGATGTACAGTCTGGTTCCCCCGCTCTTTATTTTCCCAGCCATGAGCATTATGCGTGGATTTTTCCAAGGGCATCATGATATGAAGCCCTATGCCATTAGCCAGATTGTGGAGCAGATTGCCCGTGTGATTTGGATTTTGGTAACCACTTTCTATATCATGAAGTTGGGGTCGGGAGACTATCTTTCAGCAGTTATCCAATCGACCTTTGCAGCCTTTATTGGAATGATTGCAAGTTTCGGTGTCCTCGTGTACAGTTTGCATAAGGAGGGCTTTATTGCCAAGGTGATAGGCGCTAAGCCTAAGGATGTCACGATTGATCTGAAGCCCTTGGTTCTGGAAACGCTCAAAGAAGCAGTTCCACTCATTATTTTGGGATCAGCGATTCAGATTTTTCAAATTATCGATCAATTGACCTTCATCAATACCCTGCTTGGGATAACCGATCTTACGAGGACGGAATTGTTGAAGCTATCGACCTATATGACTGCCAATCCAAGTAAGATTACCATGTTGATTATCGGGATTACAACCTCGATCGGTAGTGTAGCGATTCCGATGATCACAGAGCGATTTGTTCAAAAAGATCAGAAGAAGACAGCTGATTTAATTATCGATAATATCCAGCTATTCTTTCTCCTGATTCTTCCTGCCATTGTTGGTTCGGTAGTTCTAGCACGTCCCCTTTACAGTGTCTTTTATGGGCCTGTTGAGGATCAAGCAATCTACCTCTTTGTTATCAATCTGCTCTTGGTCTTTATTCAGGGGCTATACTCCCTACTTGGGGTTATTATTCAGGCGATTTTCCAAAATCGCAAGGCGATGTTGTATTTTTTCATCGGTTTTGCAGTGAAATTGGTCTTCCAATTTCCAGCCCTATACTTGTTCAAGGTGTATGGTCCTTTAGTGTCTACCGCGGTTGCTTTAACCGTTTCAGTGGTTTTATTTGACCGTCGTATCGATCAGATTATTCCAATTCCGCAAGCCCGTTTGCGGAAGAATTTTCACCAGGTCTTGGGCATTTCCCTGATCATGGGGCTAGGTGTGTGGCTGGTGGAAACGGGTATTGGCTTAGTCTTTCCAGCAACGGGGTATCTGTCGAGTGCCATTCATGTTAGCATTGCAGGTTTTGTCGGTATTTTTATCTTTGGAATCTTGACCTTGAAAACGCGTCATCTCGATCGGCTGATTGGAAATCGTGCGGCTATCCTGCGTAAAAAATTACATATTTCATAGAAAGATCTCATCCGTGAGATTTTTCTTTTTTATCTGCTCATCATACTACATAAAATAATAATTTTATGATAAAATAGTAAAGATAGAATAGAGGAGTAAGATGATGAGACCAAAATATGAACGTATTCTTATAAAATTATCTGGAGAAGCCTTGGCTGGTGACCGTGGTGTCGGGATTGATATTCCAACGGTTCAAAAAATGGCTCAGGAAATTCAAGAGGTAGCTGCTTCAGGTGTTCAGATTGCTTTGGTGATCGGTGGTGGTAACCTTTGGCGTGGAGAACCAGCAGCAGAGGCTGGTATGGATCGTGTGCAGGCAGACTATACGGGTATGCTTGGTACAGTGATGAATGCCTTGGTTATGGCAGATGCTTTGCAACAGTTTGGTGTCGAGACACGCGTGCAAACAGCGATTGCTATGCAGTCAGTGGCAGAGCCTTATATCCGTGGACGTGCCTTGCGCCACTTGGAAAAAGGTAGAATCGTGATCTTTGGTGCAGGAATTGGCTCACCTTACTTTTCAACGGATACGACAGCGGCTCTCCGTGCTGCCGAGATTGAAGCAGATGCGATTTTAATGGCAAAAAATGGTGTGGATGGTGTCTACAATGCTGATCCGAAGAAGGATGCCAATGCGGTGAAATTTAATGAGTTGACCCATCGTGAAGTCATCAGTCGTGGTTTGAAGATTATGGATGCCACAGCCTCTACCTTGTCGATGGATAATGATATTGATCTTGTTGTTTTTAATATGAATGAGCCTGGTAATATCAAGCGTGTCGTATTTGGAGAGCAAATCGGAACAACGGTTTCAAATAACAAAGAAGTAAAATAAAGGAGATTTTATGACAAAGGAAATTATTTCAAAAGCCCAAGAGCGTATGGCGCAGTCGCATCAAAGTTTGGCGCGGGAGTTTGGCCATATCCGTGCAGGTCGTGCCAATGCGAGCTTGCTCGATCGGATTTCAGTTGAATACTACGGAGCAGACACACCGCTCAACCAATTGGCAGGGATCACCGTACCAGAAGCGCGTGTCTTGTTGATCACCCCATTTGATAAGTCAATCTTGAAGGATATTGAACGGGCGATTAACGCTTCTGACCTTGGTTTGACCCCACAATCTGATGGCACAGTGATTCGTCTCGTGATTCCAGCCTTGACGGAGGAGACACGGAAGAACTTAGCCAAGGATGTGAAGAAGGTTGGGGAAAATTCTAAAGTGGCTATTCGTAATATCCGCCGCGATGCTATGGATGAAGCCAAGAAAGCTGAAAAAGCCAAGGAAATTACAGAGGACGATTTGAAATCACTTGAAAAAGAGATTCAGAAAGTGACCGACGATGCCATTAAGAAAATCGACCAGATGACTGCTGAAAAGGAAAAAGAACTCTTAGAAGTCTAATACTCTATGAACATAAAAATGTCCTTTTGATGTTAAAAGAGTACGAGGAATGTGAATGGGCGGGGAGGGCTCCCTTAGCCCTTTTGGCATTATATGGTCATCTTCCCACTAAGATGAGAAGCCGTAAAATCGACCGTACTGAACAGACATCACAATAGAAAGAATGATATGAACCAATTATTAGCAACCTTTATCACGGGTCTAGTGATCGATGAGAATAAGGAATTTTACTATGTCCAAAAGGATGGTTTGACCTTTGCTCTTGCAAAAGAGGAGGGGCAACATCAGCTAGGTGATCCTATCAAAGGCTTTGCCTACATGGATATGAAGCAGAGACTTCGTATGACGACAAAAGAGGTGACTGCGACCCGTACTCGTTTTGGTTGGGGAGAGGTGACGGAAGTGCGTCGCGACCTCGGTGTCTTTGTAGATACGGGCTTGCCTGATAAGCAGGTGGTGGTCTCTCTTGATGTCTTACCTGACTTGAAAGAGTTGTGGCCTAAAAAAGGTGACAAGCTCTATGTTCGCTATGATGTGGATAAAAAAGACCGGATTTGGGCATTGCCTGCCTTGCAGGAAGACTTTCAGCGTTTGGCTGGACCTGCCTATGACAACATGCAAAATCAAAACCTGCGTGCCATTGTCTATCGTCTCAAATTGAGCGGTACCTTTGTATACCTGCCAGATAACCAGATGCTAGGCTTTATTCACCCAAGTGAGCGATTTGCCGAGCCCCGTCTTGGAGAAGAGTTGCAGGTGCGAGTTATCGGCTACCGCCAAGTGGATCGTACCTTGAACTTGTCTACTAGACCGCGTTCTTTTGAGATGCTGGAAAATGATGCGCAGATGGTGTTGACCTATCTGGAGAGCACAGGTGGCTTTATGACCTTAAATGATAAATCTTCACCAGAAGACATCAAGGCTACCTTTGGTATTTCAAAAGGGCAATTTAAAAAGGCCTTGGGTGGCTTGATGAAGGCTGGGAAAATTAAACAGGATGAATCGGGAACAGAATTGGTCTAAGTGTAACCTTTTTTGCCTGCCATTCGTTATATAAATAGTAAAGAAAGATAGGAGATGGAGAGTGAAGAAATTTGTAGCGTGGTGTGTGGTGATTGCTTTATCTAGCATTTCAATCCCTGTTTTGGCAGATGAATTGATGGATATTACGCGAGCCGCTGGATATGATGTCAAAGAGATCAATCGTCCTAAATCATCGATTATTATTGATGGGAACACCGGTGATATTGTCTGGCAGGATAATCCTGATGAGTTGCGTGACCCTGCTAGTATGAGTAAGGTAATGACGCTTTATTTGGTCTATGAGGCAATGAGCCAAGGGAAATTTACCGAGGATACGGTGATTACAGCGACAGCCAATGACCAAGCGATTGCAGGTATCTATGAGATTTCAAACAACAAGATTGTGGCAGGAGTTGACTACACTATTGGGGAATTGATCACCATGACGGCTGTTCCGTCCTCCAATGCAACGACCGTGATGTTGGCAAATTACATTTCAGACAATGATCCAGATGTCTTTTTGGATATGATGAATGCTAAATCCCAAGAGCTCGGAATGACCAATACCTACTGGTCAAATGCTAGTGGTGCAGCAGCTCGTTCTTTCCATGGCTACTATAATCCAACGCGTTACAATCATGATGCAGCCAATCAGACTACTGCAAGAGACTTGTCTATTCTCGTCTACCATTTCTTGAAAAATTATCCGGGAATTTTAGAGCACACCAAGCATCCCGTGGTAACAGTCAAGGCAGGAACGCCTTATGAAGAAACCTTTGAAACCTACAATTATTCGCTTCCGGGTGCCAAATATGGGGTTGAAGGTGTGGATGGACTGAAAACAGGTTCTAGTCCGCGCGGAGCCTTTAACTACATTGCAACTGCTAAACGTGGTGAGCAACGCTTGATCAGTCTGATTATGGGGGTTGGGGATTGGTCTGACCAAGATGGTGAGTACTATCGCCATCCATTTGGAAATGCCCTGCTTGAAAAAGCCTATGCCGATTATGACTACAAAAAGGCATTGACAGCAGGCACGCAAACCATCAATGGTCAAAGCTACCACTTATCATCTGATCTTTATGCGACTGTCCCTCGAGGGCAAGAGCCGACTTATATAGTTGAAAACAATCAGTTGCGGGTCAATAATGGTCTGGAAACTGTAAGTCCTTTGATTTCAGATAGTGTGGCTGTTGAGCCAGCTGGAGCAGAAGGGACGAAGCCAGTGGCTACTGAAGCGCAGACATCTAGTGAACAGGAATCAGCTGCACCAAATTCAACTGATTGGAAGAGTTTAGTTAGCACCTACTGGTATCTTTTCCTTATTCCAATTGTTCTTGTTCTTATTGCCCTGCCGTTTATCCTAGCAGTTCGTAAGAGTAAAAAGCGTCGTGAGGATAGAGAAAAATATGCGACATCGCGGTCGCGCCGTCGTCGTAGAAGATAAGTGAGGCTGTTGTGAGAAAAAGTTTTTATAGTTGGCTGATGACCCAGCGCAATCCGAAAAGTCAGGAAGCGGTGGCAATCCTAGCTGATCTAGTCTTTGAAGAATCAGATTTCCCAAAACAGTCGGATCAATTCGATGAGGTGAGCCGTTTCCTAGAAGAACAAGCAAGTTTTAGCTTTTCGATGTCAGATTTCGATCGCATTTGGGAAGATTATTTAGCGCATTGAGACGCAGGGGAATGTTCATTATAAAATCAAAGAGCTATTTTCAAAAGCCTCAACTACCTGTGACTTTTGACGAAACTTTGTTTACTTCATTTCCCGCCTCCAACAGTCTCTCCCTAGGCTTTGTGTCTTAGGGAACGAAATGCGAGTTGGAACTTACGGTGCAAGCCCAGACTGATTGCAAGCTAGTCGTCTATGTTTACTATGGACGCTCAATGTTCCCGTTCTTAAATCGATGGCTGTTTATATCTTTGGAGACCTGTCCATGTTCTGAATGTATGTTTAGCCCCATGAAAAAATGTCCTTTGGGCATTTTTTTGATATAATAGAAAAAAGACCGATAAAGGAGCAAGCTATTGCAAGAACATTCAATTGATATTCACCTCTCCCATCCAGACGATATGTTGAGTTTGTTTGGGTCAAATGAACGCCATCTACGTCTGATGGAGCAGGAATTGGGCGTTATTATTCATGCTCGAACAGAAGTGGTACAGGTGATTGGGGAGCCAGCTGATGTAGAGTTGACCCGTTTGGTCATCCAGTCCTTACTCGTCTTGATCAACCGTGGTTTGACGATTCAGTTACCGGATGTGGTGACTGCCATTTCCATGGCTAAAAATGATGAGATTGAGAAATTTGTAGCCCTCTATGAAGAAGAAATTATCAAGGATCATTATGGCAAGCCCATTCGTGTCAAGACCTTGGGGCAAAAGCACTATGTAGATAGTATCAAGAATCACGACATTGTCTTTGGAATTGGACCAGCGGGGACAGGAAAGACCTTTCTTGCGGTGACGCTTGCAGTGACCGCCCTTAAGCGTGGCCAAGTCAAACGCATTATCTTGACCCGACCTGCAGTGGAGGCAGGTGAAAGTTTGGGATTTTTGCCGGGAGATTTGAAAGAGAAGGTGGATCCATATCTTCGTCCGGTTTATGATGCGCTCTACCAAATTTTAGGGAAGGATCAGACAACGCGACTGATGGAACGTGAGATTATTGAGATTGCTCCCTTAGCCTACATGCGTGGTCGGACCTTGGAAGATGCTTTTGTCATTCTGGATGAGGCGCAAAATACGACCATGATGCAGATGAAGATGTTCTTGACCCGTCTTGGTTTCCACTCTAAAATGATTGTCAATGGAGATAGCAGTCAGATTGACCTGCCGCGCAATGTTAAATCTGGTTTGATCGATACGATGGAAAAATTGAAGGGGATCCCACAGATTGACTTCGTCCATTTTTCAGCCAAGGATGTTGTCCGCCACCCTGTCGTTGCGGAAATCATCAAGGCTTATGAGCAAGAGTAGCTAAGAAAAAAGAACTGGCGCCAGTTCTTTTTTCTTATAGGTATAGTCGTTTGGTTTATGTCAAAAGCCGCGGTAGTTGATCCTCTTTATACTCCCCCTATAAAAATCAACATCTGGAACTGGCTAAAGCTGAAACAGTTATATCCCAAAGGGGATCACACTTGACACGAGTTGCCCTCGTTTTATTTCCCTGCTACAACAGTCTATTCCTAGACTGTTGTAGCAAGGAGAACTCAGTTCTTTCTTGTTTTAAGGGAACAGGCTAAAAACCTCCACTGGAGCTTTTTACTCAGCAAGGCGAGTTAACGACGTCAGATTTTGATTTTTGACGAGTATAAACATCAAAAAGATACTTTGTCATCCTAACTTGATGAATTGAACTTGGGCTAAAAGCTAGGAAAAAAGAGAGGTAGCTGTTGCAACTTTAGTTGCTTATAGATCAAGACTGATGTAGTCACGATGCAGACTTGCAGCGACAGCTGGATTAGTGATAAAGCCTTGATAGGTCGTCACTCCTTGTCGGAAACCAGCGTCTTCTAAGATAGCCTTTTTGAAGCCCTTATTAGCAAGGTTGACAATATAAGGTAAGGTTACATTGGTCAATGCAATGGTAGAAGTACGAGCAACAGCTCCCGGGATATTGGCAACAGCATAGTGGATGACACCATGTTTTTCATAGATGGGTTCATCATGAGTTGTCACGCGGTCGGCTGTTTCAACAACTCCGCCTTGATCAACTGCTACGTCTACAATGACAGAGCCTGAGCGCATTTGTTTAATCATCTGTTCAGTCACTAATTTTGGTGCTTTTGCTCCGGGAAGCAGCACTGCTCCAATCACGACATCTGCATCTTTGACACTGGCCTCAATGTTGAAGGGATTGGACATAAGGGTTTGGATCTGATTCCCAAAGATCTCTTCCAAGACCGAAAGGCGCTTAGCACTAATATCAAGAATGGTTACCTGAGCGCCAAGTCCTAGAGCAATCCGAGCTGCATGTGTACCGACTACTCCACCACCGATAATGGTCACTTTTCCTTTCGGAACGCCAGGTACTCCGCCTAGAAGAACTCCGGAACCACCTTCTTGCTTGGTAAGGAAATGGGCACCGATTTGAACTGCCATACGACCAGCCACTTCACTCATGGGGGTAAGAAGGGGGAGTTGGCCATTATCAGTTACAGTTTCATAAGCAATTCCTGTTGTTTTACTTGTTAGCATAGCTTCTGCCAATTCAGGTGCTGCTGCCATGTGAAGATAGGTAAAGAGGAGTAGGTCTTCACGGAGAAAGCCATATTCTTCAGCTAGGGGTTCTTTGACTTTCACGACCAATTCACTGGCCCAGACTTCTTTTGCTGTGGAGAGAATCTTCGCACCTTGTGCTTCATAATCTGCATCCGCAAAGCCAGAACCCATTCCAGCTCCTGTTTCAATCACGACTTGATGACCTTGTGAAACCAGACTTTGGACACCCGCAGGTGTCATCGCCACACGATTTTCATTGTTTTTTATTTCTTTTGGAATACCAATTAGCATAGTCAGCCTCCTTTTTTCTATGTCCCTAGTGTATAGAAAAGCGCCTAGAAAATCAAGTGAAACTCTAGTTGCTTCAATTATTTTAGAGGAAAGAGGGGAACAGGTTGGATATTTAATCTAGGCTGACCTCTATGGTAGTGATCAAAGGTGCTAGGTTCGGCGTTTCGAGAAGATATTGAAGAAGAGGGACAGACAGTATGAGGGGTCTCTCTTTTTTCTGTATTTTAAAGATTCAAATGAACAAAGAAATATATGTTTTGGCGATATTGCTATCAATTTAAAGCTCTAGGACTGACTGATTCGGGGAAGTTAGTTTTGAGAAACCTATTTCCTAGATAGCTGAAGCCTCCCTCTTTTTAATGCTTTAAGAATTGAAGAAGTAGTAGGAAATAGCTTATAGATAAGAGTTCCAGAAAGTCTGAATCTGGTTTTTTCATCAAGATGAGCAGATGATGGCTATATTTTATCAATTTATTATTCATTATGGAAAGGAATTACGAATAAGTATAAGAAGGGCTTTTGATAAATTGGATACTTGAAGGAGGAGTAGGTCAAGTAATGGCTTTTTATCTTTGAGATTAGAGCGCTTCTCTGCCTACCTGCTTTCCTGATAGTATCGTCTATGGTGTAGAGAAAAACTCAAATGACAGTAGCTCCTAAAACTGTTTGTGTTCTTTGACAACAGAATATCCCCACCTCCCTAAAAGCGTGACGATGGATAAAAAGAAGAAGAGGGTGGTGAAGTAGCTAGAAAGGTATATCTAGCCCGGTCACGGTAACGTAAAAGCATGGTCATAGACCATAAGCTGAAGGAGTTGGCAGTTCCTAGACTATAAACTGTGCATCACAAAACACTGATGAAAGGATACGTCCTTTCACAGCACGGCGTCAATCGCCTTTGATTCGCTACGAGGAGGAATAAGATGAATCAAATCAAAAGAGATACAGAAGTCACTTTAGCTGACTTACGCGCCCTAGGTCGACAAGGAGGAGTAACCGCCCGCCTTATTGACGGAAGTATTGTAACCTTGCATCCTCAATTTGGGACAATGTTACGGAAAGGTTATATTGCAGGTAGATTAGAAGAGGTGGAAGTCGTCTATGACTATCCAGGTCTTTACTCACAGATCCGTACGATTCTATCAAACGGGGTCTTGGTTGCTAGACGAGAAGGCATAGGGAATAGGAGTGTGCTTCGTCTGACAGGTAAGGGCTATAAACGGAAAGAGTAGGAGGAGAGAAAAAATGAGCATACCCCCTATATTTTTAAGCTGAAATATGATAGAATAAACCTAAACAGAAAGTGAGACATGATTATGAAAAAGACAATATTGGATACCCTCAAACAAACCACAAAAAAACAGCCTATTGTAGCTGGTACAGTTTTAGCGCTTGTACTCATCACGGGAGGCTTCTTCCTGACGCAACCAAGCGCTAAAACAGCTTCTACTTCAAAAGTAGAACAAACGAGCTCTAGCTCTAGTGTAGACAAGGAAGCTACACTTCTTAAAAAAGCAGAGGCTGCTGTCAAGCTCCTTGAAGATAATCAAGTAAAGGAAAATATTTCTGCAGCTGAAACAGCAGTTAAGGCTCTCAAGGCAGGAGATACAAAAGACAAGCTGACCAAACGAGTTGAAGCAGTCAAAACAGCTTTTGCCAAGAAAGAAGCAGAGGCAAAACTGGCAAAAGAAGCAGAAGATGCCGTTGTAGCTCTTGAAAAGGATCAAGTGAACGAGAAGGTCGCTTCTGCCCAGACAGCAGTTGATAAGATTGCCAATAAGGATACGAAAGACAAGCTCCAACAGCGTATCAACTCTGTCAAGAGTGTGCTAGATGCCCAAGCTCAACAAGCAATAGCTCAAGCCAAGGCAGAGGAAGAGGCACGAGCAGTCCAAGCTGCCGCAGAAGCGCAAGCTCAACAGGCTGTGGCACAAGAACAGGCACCCGCTCAACCTGCTTATGAAGCCCCTACTCAAACAGGAGGAGAGGCTCCAGCTCCTGCCCAAGACTACACCCCACCTGCTCCAGCAGCTCCGCAAGAGCCCCAACAAAAGTTGACCCAGGAACAAGTCCAACAACAGGTGAATGACGCAGAAGCTAATTTTAATAACGGAACTTATGATTATTAATGACCTCAAGACAAGTCCAGCACTTGTCTTTTTTGTTTAAAGGAAAGAGGTTTATGATTTCAGCTCGTTCTCCCTCTAGAGGGAATAATGACACACTTTGGTAGCTTTAGGAGCTACTTTTTTTATCTAAAAACAAATAAAGGAGATAGTAAATGAATGATTCTCAAACTCCCTCTTACCGCAACCGTAAGAAAAATGGGAAGAAGAAATTGAAACGCACCCTTGCTATGATTAGTGCAGGGGTCGCTTTAGGTGGTGCAGGGGTCGCAAGCCTTGTCCCACAAGTCCCTTGGAATCAAGGAGTTGTTAAAGCAAATGAAATCCAACACGGGAGACAGATTGGTACGTTAAACGGTGTCCCCGTTGTACAGGCCAACACTGCCGATATGTCCTCGCCTGAGTTCCAAGGATTGGTTGACTCTCTGTTAGAAGGTAAGGATTTAAGTGGCGTCAAATATATCGCTGACCAGATTCAATGGAATGCCAATACTCAGGTAAAAGGAGTGAACGGTGTCCAAACAGGGACACTGCACAATGTCTTTGGTACTAATATCAGTCACTTCCTCCAACAGGACGGCTTTGTTAAAGAAGATACAGGGGCCTATCTTAATCCAGGTCAATCACTAGCAGTGACTAATGTCGGAACAGTTACCGACCTTGAAACAGGAGAAAAAATTCCAGTTGATTTGATTATCACACACGTGGATGTAGAGCGTGGAAATGATGGCTGGTCGAATAAGAATGTGGCTATGGCGATTAAGAACCAAGGATCAGTTATCACTGTTGGTGTAGTCACGCCGACAGGAAGTGGTAATTTTTCCTCCACAGGTGGTCAGACAGAGGCTGGATCAGGTGGTGGTGGTCAAGCAGGAACAGGTTTAGGTGCTGGTTACATTGAACGGGTAACGTATGTGGCAGGACTTGTCCGCCAAGATACTAAGCAAGCCATTCCGAATGAACAAATTTTAATGGCCATGAAAGTCTCAGATATTGATGCCAGACAATTAGCTACTCTTGGTAGTCAAGGAGCTTTGGGATACATTGTCGGACCAAATACGGATTTATCTATTTCTGGAGGAGGCTTGGTTTCTGGCACGGCGACAGCTGTCAATAATGATTCTACCCAGCTTCTCCCAACTGCTTATACAGTCTTAAAGCAATGGAATTCCAATAGTGTCTCTTATCGTTATATGGACGGTCAAGGAAACCACTTTGACATTGTAACGGGTCTTTTTGGAAACATGGGCTTTAAGCTCAACGCAGACTCTAAAGGCTCTGTCACTATTCACAAGACCGGGACTGCTTCTGGGACAAGCATGTGGAACACACTTTATACCCTAGAGGGAAATGTCTTCCGCTTGACCAATAGGGAGACGGGCGTAACCTTTGAAGGCACTACCGATGAAAAAGGAAGTGTGACCTTGACCGACATTCCTTTTGGAAACTACACGGTGGAAGAAATCAGTTCCTCCCCAGGTTTCCATAAGACCTTTGCGCCCCAGGATATCACCTTGAGCGCCCAGACCCCGAAAGCGACTGTCAATGGAAAAGAAGATCAGCTTATCACTGTCAATGGTACCAATGATGAAATCACAGGCAAAATCAAGGTGGTCAAAAAGGGAACAGAGTCCCAGCTAGCCCTGTGGAATCAATACTATTCGCTACTTGGAAATAGATTCAAGTTGACTAACAAGCAGTCTGGTAAGGTGTATGAAGTGACGACTGATGCCAAAGGGGAAGCCCTTGTGGAGAACATGCAGTTGGGAGACTATACTGTTGAGGAAATCTCTGCTTCGGCTGGATTCGCTAAAACCTTTAAAAACCAGTCAGCTAGTCTCAAGCAGGATGGCACGCTTGAAATCACGGTTTCAGGTACCAATGATGAGATCAAGGGGGAAAATACCCTTGAGAAACGAGACAAGGATACCGCTACTGCTTCCCAAGGTCAAGGGATCTTGAAGCAGGCAGAGTACACCCTCTACTATGCAGAAGATACAACAGGATCTGCTAGTCATCAGAAGGATACCCCTGTCAAGTGGACCGATATTCCCAATGCTAAACTCCTCAAAGGAAAGAAGGTCAAGACCTCCATCATCAACGGAAAAGAAGTGGATAATGGCGAGAATATTGTCCTAAATGTTGATGACAAGGACTTGACGGTGGCGGTTGGAAACCTTGCCCTAGGCAAATACTACTGGAAAGAAAGCAACGCTCCTGAAGGCTATGCCATTGATGGCAAAAAACATCCCTTTACCATTGCCAAGAAAGATGATGCGACCAAGAATATTGTTACGCCAAGAACCAAATCCCTTGAACAGATCATCAAGGCGAAAATCTCTATCCAAAAGATTGTCCAAAGCAAGGGAGACGGCAGCCATTCTGGTATCAATGATGTGACCTTTAAAGCAACTCCAATCAATGATACCAAGGCAGAAGCTCTTGAGTTTACAACGACCATTAAGGAAGATGAAGATGGCTTTGCGACCACAGAGCTTCTTTATGGCGATTGGAAGATTGAAGAGATGGAAGCCCCAGCAGGCTATGAGAAGATTGACCCTATCTACATCCACATGAGCTATGATGAGAAAACAGATCTCTACACCATCACCGCCTCTAAACACAAGGATGGTTCACAGCCATTTTCCAGCCGTACCTTTAGCCAGTCAGATGACCAGCCAGAAAAGAATGGCCATGTCAAAGGAACTCTTGTAGGAACGTTAACCTCAACCAATGCCTTGATTAGTCTCTCCCGCATGACCTTTAAGGACAATCCAATCCCAGAACTCACTCCTGAAGAGCCAACTTTCCAACCAGAGAAGTTTGACTTATCTGAAGCCAAGTTCGACCTCACAGGAGAAAAACTCATGGATGATGACGACGAGCTGGCAGATGAGTATACAGAGACCAACAAGGATCCCTATGTCGACAAGGTGGACAACAACGAGCCACCAAACCTCAATACTAAGCTGGTCAAGCGAGGGAATACCCTCTTTTATCAAGTGTGGCTTGATACGACCCACTTTACCCCAGAGCAACTGATTCAATCAACAGGCTTGACAGATCGCTATGATGCCCAACGCTTGACCTTAGATGTCAAGAGCATCAAGGGCTATGATGGCAAGACAGGTGAGGAAGTGACTCAACTCTTTGACATCACCGACAAGGACGGTAAGTTGACCATTCAAACCAAGAAAGAGCTTGTCAAGGACGGGATACTTGATCTAGACCGCCTTGCCTTTGGTCGTTACTATAAGTTTGATCTGCCTGCCACTGTCAAGGATGATGTAGAAGCAGGGGCAGATATTGAAAATACTGCGAGCCAGTTCGTGACGATCGCAAATCCCAAGACACCGTCTGATGGAGAAGAAACAGAAGGAACTCCTCCAGAAAAAACACTTGAAAAACCAACGCAAAAGCGGGTGAATAAAGTCAAAGAAGTAGAAGAGCCAACTTTCCAACCAGAGAAGTTTGACTTATCTGAAGCCAAGTTCGACCTCACAGGAGAAAAACTCATGGATGATGACGATGAGTTGGCAGATGAGTATACAGAGACCAACAAGGATCCCTATGCCGACAAGGTGGATAACAACGAGCCTCAAAATCTCAATACTAAGCTGGTCAAACGTGGAGATAAGATTTTCTATCAAGTGTGGCTCGATACGACCCACTTTACCCCAGATCAGCTGATTCAAGCAACAGGCTTGACAGATCGCTATGATGCCCAACGCTTGACCTTAGATGTCAAGAGCATCAAGGGTTATGATGGTAAGACAGGTGAGGAAGTGACTCAACTCTTTGACATCACCGACAAAGACGGTAAGCTGACCATTCAAACCAAGAAGGAGCTTGTCAAGGACGGGATACTTGATCTAGACCGCCTTGCCTTTGGTCGTTACTATAAGTTTGATATCCCCGCTACTGTCAAGGATGATGTAGAAGCAGGGGCAGATATTGAAAATACTGCGAGCCAGTTCGTGACGACAATGAACCCTAAGACCAAAGAGCCGAATAAACCAGTTGAAAAACCAACGCAAAAGCGGGTAAACAAGGTGAAGCAGCTCAAACCAGAACCCCATAAGTTCGTGCTTGATAAAGCAGCAGTAGATGTTAAGGGAACCAAGCTATTGGATGATGATAGTGAGTTGAAGAACCGCTATCAGGAGACCAATAAGGATCCTTATGTCGATCAAACGAAGAACAACGAACCAGAGAACATCGATACAGCAGTCGTTAATGCAGGAACGGTTCTTCATTATCAGGTCTGGATGGATACTACTCCGTTTGACAAAGACAGTCTACTTCAAACTAGCAGTATAGAGGACGACTATGATGAGCGCTACGTGACCATTGATCCAACAGCGGTCAAGGTCTACAATAAGGCGACAGGAAAAGAGGTGACCCAGCAGTTCACCATCACAGATCAGAACGGGAAACTCTCTATTGAACCGAACGATTCCGTCAAGAAGACGCTTGGTCAAATCAAGGTATTAGATACGGCTAAGTTTGACCTAGGTGTCTATTATCAAGTGGAGATCCCAGCGACCGTCAAGAAAGATGTGGCAGCGGGCGTTGACATCACCAACACCGCTAAACAGATTATTGTCAACCAGGATGGTAAGAAAGAAGAGCTGATCACGGAAAAGCGGGTGAACAAGACGCCTCAAGAGGCAAAACCAGGAGGCTTCTTACCAAGAACAGGTGAAGGAGGCACTATCCTTTATACCTTGCTTGGAGGGCTTCTCTTTGGCACTCTCTTAGAATGGAGAACAGGCTTCTTGCGCAAGCACCTACAAAAAGCCTTGAACCGTAGTTCAAAGTAAGCTAGCTGTATCGAGACTATTGTTAGAAGACCAAAAGATACTCTGGGTCTACTCACATCTGACAGTGATTTTCTATGGTTGAAACAAGAGACTTGCCAAAAGCAACTTGATACAGTATACTAATCATGAAGCAGAGAGGATCTCCTTGATGGAGAGTTTCTGGTTCAACGAAAGTCCAGATTGAGGTAGAAGCTCGTTTTCTACCTCTATTTTTATATCCAAACCCTAATGAGCAGGTTCTTATGGACTTGCTCGTTTTATAGCCGTTTAGTTTATTTTTAGTCTAGCTCAAACAGTCTGGGGATAGACTGTTTGAGGTGGGAAATAAAGAAAACGAAGTTTTCGTTAAAAGTCGCAGGTAGTTGTCTAGTTGATAACTAGACAAGTGACAGATAAGAAAAGTGTAACTTTTCTCAATGGTACAACTCAAGATACGAGAGCGTTAAGCAACTCCTAGACAAAATAGGAAATACGACGAAGAAGCTTTGGCTTCTAGGAGTATTTATCTTTTTGTCAGTGAGTTGTAGCTCAAGTTCAATTATACAAGATACAAGGGCGTTAGACGGGCAAAGCAAAAATAGGAGTTTTGACGAAGAACTACAAGTTCTAGGAAAAACTATCTTTTTTGCACAGCTCGTAGCCCGAGTTCAATTATACAAGCCGAGTTAACGAAGTAATAAAAATATAAACTAAATGACTATATTTAGAAGGAGACGGTGATGACAAGAGAAAAGACACCACCCTTTCGCTTCCAGATTTTACAGAAGATTGCGGTCTTGTCAACTGATTCCACAGGCTGGACCAAGGAAGTGAATTTGATTTCATATAATGATAAGAAACCTGTCTTGGATATCCGCAAATGGAGTCCAAAGGGCAAAATGGGTCGAGGGATTACCCTCAAAGCAGAAGAACTAGAGGCTTTACAAGAAGTCCTCGCTACATTACAGATAGAACAAGGAGAAATAAATTATGGATATGGCAATTAAGATTGTAACGCTGATTGGAGGTCTGATGGCAGTATCAGGACTCTTTTGGATGTTGTTTGGCGTGTACAACCTCTTTGCGGGACGGAAAAATAAGCGTCCTGAACAGATTGATGAGGGGCAAGAAGGTATCATCAATGGCTTTGCCCTAGCAGCCTTTTCGGGGGCGATTGCGACCGGGATTGTGGCAGCCATCCGAGCGCTCACGTTTTAAGGAGGTTTGCCATGAAACTAGATGTTTCAGACCTCACCGCAAGTCTTTTGGAATACAACTCCTTGGTCAACCAGTCCGCTATCGCCATAAACAAGGCGCTCTTGGTCATAGGTAATATCCTCTTGTCCATCTTCTTACTGATCGAAATGATGAAGTGGCAGGAGCTGGTTGGCAGTACAATGGGTAAAAAAATGCCGATCAAACTGTGGTTTGAAATAGGCTTCAAGTATCTGGCTTGTTGGTTTCTCATCCAGTACTCTGCCCCGATCCTAGACGGGCTGATGTGGCTCTTAAATAGCGGTGTCCACTTGGTTTCTAAAGTCGTAAAGATTGAAGAATACTCCTATCAATTTAAACTTGGTACGGTCAGGGGACCTGCCAAGATCATCTTAAACTTGATTGGTGGGACAGTCTCACTCTTTGCCAATATGATCGCAAAGCTGATTGTCTTTTTGCGCTATATGGAGCTTTACTTCCTAAAGGGAATAGCTCCTGTTTTACTCCCCTCTATGGTGAATGAGACAGTTCGTCCGATCGCCATCAGTTTTTTGAAGTATTTTGCCTCCTACGTCCTCATTACTCTAGGTTTAGCGGTTGTGGGAGTCATCTATACGAGTCTTTTTTCTTCAAACCTCCTATCAACGTTAGTAGTATCCACAAATATTCCTTATGGGATAGCGATTGTGTCCATCTTTCAAGGTGGTATCTATATCTTCACCATAGTAGGAGTTGGACGAAAAATGAGACAGTTATTGGGGGGTGTAAGATGAACAAACTAGGTTCGCTATTTTTAGATGATTTTATCAAAGAGAACAAGCCCATCTTCTTCCAGTTGACAGGACGGGGCTTGTTGTTGGTGATAGGGGCAGTGATGACACTTGGTGTGACATTCCTCCTCTTTTTCTTTGGCTACCCAGACTTTCTGGTCGCAGCCATAGCCCTTATCTTATTTGCGCCCACCATTGTATTTGGACTAGGGATTGATCGAAAGCTCTCTTTAGTTGAGCGTTTTTATTTTTGGATTCTTACGAAACGTAGAATCTATCAGTTAGAAAACCAAGATAGAAAGGAGTATCATCCACGTGATTTTATTCAAGAAAAAACGGTCAGAGAAACTGACCCCGTCTGAGCAAGCACGGGCAGACCGCTTGAAGCGTCAGAAGAAGCCCACAACGCAAAATACCTTAGCCTATACCAGTTTATTCCAAGGAGGCCTCATGCACATTGTGGGCGACAGCTACTCGACCACTTATCGTCTGGGAGACGCTTCTTACTTAGCGGCAGACTACCAACAACAGCTGACCATAGGGGAAGCCCATGCCAAGGCCTTTAATGCCCTTGATGCAGGCGCAAGCATGCAGCTCTTGATTCTCAATCGCAGGGTCAAAGAAGATGTCCTCAAGCAGGTCTTGTATGAGCCTAGCCATGATGCATCAGATGTCTACCGTTCGGAGCTGAACCGCCAGATTGAAGAACGCTTTACAGTGACCAGCCATAACTTTGAAATCCAAAAATACATGACCATTTCTCAGGAAGCAGAGAGTCGGAAACAAGCCCAACTGGCTTTGCAGGATGTAGGGGTGACGCTGGAAGAAATCTATAAGACAGTGGATGTCTCCTTTGAGCCCTTGTCTGAAATGGAGCGCCTGTCTGTCTTTTCAGAGATTTTAAATGGGGAGGAAACCCTGCCCTACACCTATGATGATCTGCGGATCTCTGGTCTGACCAGTAAGGACTTGATTGCCCCAGACTTGATGGAGGTTCATAGAAATAACCTGACCCTCAATGGGAAAGTCGCCAAAACTCTTTACATCAAATACTATCCTAAGTCTATGGAAGATGATCTGATCAAGGAGCTGACCTCGGCTGGGATTGAGCTTGCGATTTCGATACAGGCACAGGCCTACGATACAGGAGAGATCTTGGAGGAGATTGAGGGAAGCCAGTCTGAAGCGGTCCTAGAACAGATCCGCTCTGCCAAGAAATCCCAAGTACCAGTAGAATTGACTTTGGAATCGCAGGCTTCGGAAGATTTTTCAGAGGCGCAGAAATGGCGAAAAGAGGTCAAGGAGCGCGATCAGAAAATCTTTAGGGGCTTGATTCTGGTTCACTTTCAGGCAGATAGTCAGGAAGAACTTGCCCTCCACCAAGGCAAGATTGAGCGAGCAGGTCGAAAGGTCGGGGTGCGATTCGGGGAAATCTATTACCACCAAGAAGAAGCCCTCAATACTCTTCTTCCGATTGGGAAAAACTACCTCGATTTGAAGCAAAATGTCCGTATCAAGAAGGTCTTTCCCAGAAGCATGACCACCGCTAACCTTGCGACCCAGATTCCCTTTGCTTCGGTCGATTGTATCTCCAAAAGCCCCAATGCCCGCTACTATGGTCAACACCAGGTGTCGCATAATATCATCTCGATTGACCGAAAAGAGGATCTCCTATCGGCAGGGGGAGTGATTGTCGGGGCTTCTGGATCCGGTAAGTCGGTCGTTGCCAAGAATGAGATTATCTCCACCCTCTTAAAGTACCAGCAGGATAGGGTGATGGTCATTGACCCGGAAGCCGAGTACCTGGATATTGGTCAGGAGTTTGGGGCTGAAATCATTGATATTTCTGTCGGAACCAAGACCTCCTTTAACCTGATGGACTTGCCGGATGAGGATAAGCTCATGAATGATGATCGGGACGCAGAGGGGGCAAAGTCCAATTTCCTAGTCACCCTCTTTACCAGCCTCCTATCAGACGTGGAACATGAGACAGTGTCTCTGATTGATCGGGTGACCAAGGAAACCTATCAGCGTTATCCAAAGCCGACCCTAAAGGAATGGCATCAGGTCTTAAGCGAGCAGGAAGAACCAGAGGCGAGACAACTGGCTTTGAAGTTAGAGATTTACACCCTAGGAAGCTATGACATCTTCTCCAAAGCGACCTCTGTCAACCTAGACAATCGCTTTATCATCTTCAATCTCCAAGGTCTGTCTGGCCAGCTCAAGCATTTCGCCTTGTTGGTCATTCAAGACTTTATCTGGAATCAGGTAGTCGAGGCTAGAAGCAAGGGGGAGACCATTTGGTTCTATTTTGATGAGCTCCAGCTCTACTTTGAGGAGGACTACCAAGCTACCTACTTTAACCACCTGTGGGCACGGATTCGGAAATACGGCTGTGTCCCAACAGGGATTACCCAGATGCCAGAGACCTTAACTGGTTCCCCACAAGGACGCAAGCTCCTTGGCAATAGCCAGTTTAAGATCCTCTTGAAACTAGAGGGCTTAGCCTTGAAAGAAGCCAAGAAGGTTGTCAAGCTCACTGAACAACAAGCCCGCTATATTGAGCGCCCGAAAGCCAAGGGAACAGGTCTCATTGTGGCAGGTGACACCATCGTCCCCTTTGAGAATCCGATTCCCAAGGACTCACGGCTTTACCGTCTGATTGCGACAGATGCCTAAGAGGTTAGAAAGAAAGGAGAGCTATGAAAGAAAAGAAAGCGATCCAGCTTCAGAGAGATCAAGGGCAGCTAGAAAGCCCTGTTTCTGTTCGGAAACTGGCTTCCCTTTCCCAACGCAATTGGAGGAAGATGGAGACAAGCGCCAAGGCTTCTCTGTTGAAAAAGCTAACGACAGAAGAGGTCAAGGGAATCCGAGAGCGGGTTCGCAAGGTAGGACCAGTGACGGCAAGAGCTCATCAGACGCAGAAGCCCACAAAGAAAGCACCAAGCATTCAAAAGCCCTCCTTTCTTAGTAGAAAAGGAACTCGTCCCTCACAGCTGGGGAAACAGTTGAAAGGAGAAGCGGGGCGACAGGCAGTCTCTTTCTTCTACCGAGAGGATCGGGAAGAAGAGGGCAGGACAAGGCAAGGGCTACAAAAGGGCAGAAGGGGGTTAGAGCATGTGCAGACCAGTCTAAAGCTTTTTCATTCCAGCCTTTCTCGCAGCACAAAAGCCCATGCCCTGTCTCTTTCACAGAAAGAAGACCAAGCAGACCAGAAAAAGCGGTCTCCGGTTCTTTCCCCTAAGCGGCGGAATCCCTCCTCCCTTTCCCTCCAGAGGGGAATATGGGGAGGAAGGGTTCGTCCAGTACCTGTTTTCTTTTCGAGCAGTGTGGGGAGGTGGACTGTCTGGGGGATCGGTGGCTTTCTTCTGTTCCTTTTGATGATGGCAAGTGTCCTTAGTCAGACCTTTCCTATCCAGAGTGAGTATGACTTGAATGAAACCTACCTCTATCTGACCCAGCTCGATCGGAAGAATTCAACAGAAGAGGTGGAATACTATACCAACTGGGAAGACCCCCTGCTTTACATTCACTATCACTACGATCGTATCCATGACGTTCAGCGACTGAATCCAGATCTTTCGTTCATGGATCAAGGAGCAGGGCGAACCTATGTCGAGGAGCTTTGGAAGGATTTGAATAAAGCCCCCCACCAGCTCAAGACCATCCAAAATCTTTATCAGGAGGAAAAGACCAAGTATGTCCTCTCAAAAGAGGAACAAGGAGAGTTTGAAGAGTTGATGGAAGAGGCCAAAGAGTTTGGCAAGTTTGCCAGTCTTTTGGAACTTGACAATCCCTTTTATCTGGAAGAGGATCCAAAGGTGGATGAGCCCTTACCGATCAAACAGCGCTTTGGCTACACCAGTCCAGACAAGCGAACAGATACCACGGTTCTGGCGATAGGAGGGAACCACCCTCTCTATGCTCCCCTAAGGGGAGAGGTCAAAGTGGAAGACGGGACTGTAACCATTGAGGCAGCAGATGCCAAGTTCACCTTTTACAAGGTCTCTCATATTCGGGTAGAGACAGGACAAGAAGTTGAGAGCGGGACACAGATTGGACAGACCAGCCCTGCTGGAGACCAGACCATCTCTTATCAGAAGAAGTTGGTCTACACTCCCAAAGCTACTCTCACTAACTGGAGTCCAGAACCCCGAGAAGACTGGTTTTATGTCAACCCGGGCTTTTACTTTCAAGCAGTGCGCTACCTAGAAGCAACCTATGTCAAGGATCTCACGGTAGATGGGGACAAGGCAAAGAAAGTCCAGCTGATCAAGAACTACCTGACCAAGGAACTTCAAAAGGAGGGAAAGCAGCTGTCTCTCAAGGGACTTGCTTCTATCTTGGGGAACTTTGACATTGAAAGCAGTATCACCGCAAAACGTGCCGAGGGAGACTACCTGTCTCCTCCCATTGGTGCTAGTAGCAGTTCTTGGGATGATCCGGACTGGCTGTCCATGAGTGGACCTGCCATCTACAATGGGCGCTATTCCAATATCCTCCACCGAGGACTTGGACTTGGCCAGTGGACGGATACGGCAGATGGTTCGGTGCGCCATACTATGTTGCTTGACTATGCCAAAGGCAAAGAGAAGAAATGGTATGACTTGGAGTTACAGCTCGACTTCATGCTTCATGGGGATTCGCCTTATTATAGGGCAGTGGTGCGAGACATTTTGACCAGTGATGCGTCAACGGATGACTTGACCCTTGCCTTTCTTGTCCAGTGGGAGGGCAATCCCGGGGATAAGCTAACAGCCAGAAGGCAGTCTGCCAAGCAATGGGAGGTCTATTTGAAGGGTGGCAGTACGGGTACTAGCACAGGGACTTCTAGCCAGACTGTCCCGAATGAGTATAAGGACAAGCTCCCTTATGGTTTGCCTAGTAATCAGGCAGTCTTAGAGGGGCAGGGCTATCCGGGCAATGCCTATGCGCCGGGTCAGTGTACCTGGTTTGTTTATAACCGCTTCTACCAAATTGGAAAACCCATTGACCCTTACTTGGGCAATGCGACCAACTGGGCGAGTTCTAGCCAACTGAGGGGTTATCAGGTAACGACAGAGCCACAGGCAGGCTCTGCGGTCGTCTTTCTGGCAGGGGCAGGAGGAAGCCATCCAGTCTATGGACACGTTGGTTTTTGTGAAGCGGTCAATGAAGACGGTTCTTTTTTGATGAGTGAGATGAATGCGGCCGGAGGGTTGTACAGCTTGAGCTGGCGTGTCCTATCCCCTCAAACAGGAATCTACTTTGTGACACCGAAATAAGGAAAGGAAATAAAAGAGCATGTATAATGAACGATTAGTAAAAGTCTTAAAGCTAGGGGCAGCAGTGATCACTGTCGTCCTTGTCTTTATCTTGGGCTATGGGACAGCTTCTGTCCAGTCAAAGATGAAGCCCAAAGCAGTACCAAGCACCCAAGCTGTCCAAAAGGAAGAAGCCACCCCACCAAAGGAGCTGAAGCGCAAAGAAGTGGAAGACTTTCTGGTGGCTTACTACACCCGAAAGGACTTGGGAGAAAACCGCAACCGCTACAAGCCCTTTATGACCGAGGGGCTTTATACGGCAACGGTCTCTGAAGAGGACAAGCCTCTCGAGAAGACCTACCAAGGTTATGTGGTGGACCGTGCCTATCAGGATGCGACCATCTACATTGATACAGAAAACAAGATGGTGATCAGCCAAGTTCGCTATTCCCAACTCATCTTAGAGGAAAAGGATAAACGCGAGGGCAAATCCTACACCGAGCAGGGAACGGCGACACTTCGCTTGACTTATAGTGAGACAGAAGCGGGCTTTTTGGTCAATCAGATAGAGCCGATTGTCCTTTCAGACGGCACAGAACTTACCCAAGGATCAAAATTGGATACCATTCCTAAGCAATAGTTGGGGAAAGTGTTTCGTCTTTCCCTCTCTCCCTAGGGTGTTTTGAGATTGATCAAAAAAATGTCTATAAATAGGCAAAAAACTTTGAAAGAGTGATTGACAAATGCTTCATTCTCTGATATACTATCATGGTGTCGCTGGTTTAGCTCAGTCGGTAGAGCGCATCCATGGTAAGGATGAGGTCGCCGGTTCAATCCCGGCAACTAGCATACTAACCATGAAAGCCCTTGTTCTGCAAGGGTTTTTAATATTTCTGTCCCCAATTTGCCTAAATGTTTATTTTGGCTAATAGGGATAAAGGGAGTGTCTCTTAGTATGGTTCTATTTCTTATACTCGCAAAACTCAAATGTAAATGAGAACACCATCACCTCGTCATATAGCGGTATAGAATAAGAGAACCTGCGGATTTTTGGGCTTCTAGTTCGTGTTTCAAAATTATTTCCCAAAAAGTCTAGTAATCCTTGACATCCGTATAGATTCTGTTAGAATGATACATGTATAGAAACAGGGAAAGGAGAATAACAATGAATAACAAGGTAACAATGATTCGTTATGTTTTTCAGAATAGCCTCCTTTCTAAGTATCAGCCTTAGTGTCTTTTTGTGGACTTGAGGGACTCGAGATGGAGCTATTCTATCTCGGGTTTTTTGTATGCTTTTTAGGATTATAAGGAGGAGATAATGATAGGACTGATTATTCGATATGTAAGGCAGCATAAGTGGCTGTACTTACTGGTTGCGGTTACCCTGATAGTCTATGATGTCTGTCTGTTGATACCGACAAAGATTATTCAGGGGTTGGTGGACAAGATTGGTCATGGAACGTTGACCACAGCTGGTCTCATGCAGGATATGCTGATTCTGTTAGGAGTGACCATTCTAACCTATATTACTGCCTATATTTGGCATTTGAAGTTGTTCCAGTCGTCGGTGCAGTTTAAGTTTGACATGCAGCAGAGTTCTTTCCGAAAACTGGTCGTTATGCGGACGCCATTTTATGAAAAGTTCCGCTCGGGTGATGTGATGACGCGGTTTTCAACAGATGTGGAAGGTTTGATGGACATGGTAGGCTACGGTCTGATGATCGTGGTCTATGGAGGAGGCATGATTGCCTTTATTATTCCGACCATGCTGCTCATCTCTTGGCAGATTAGCCTCGTAGCCTTGGTGCCAATGGTGCTTTTGGTGGTGGCAATTTATGCGATTGGGCAACGCCAAGATCAGGCAGTTGAGGCTAACCGGGAAGCAGTGGCAGGCTTGAATGATGAGGTTTTGGAAGTGGTCGAAGGGATTCGTGTCACGAGGGCTTATAGCAAGAAAGAGCGGCAGAAGCGCAAGTTCCAAGAGCGCACCCATAAGCTGGCGCGTGGTGGGGATAATATTATGGCGCTGCAGTCTCTCTATAATCCCTTGGCAACGATTTTATTGGGCTTTGCAACACTGGCGGTCTTAGGGATGGGAGCTATTTTCTTAGAGAATGGTCAGATAACGCTCGGGCAAGTGATTGCCTTGCAACTTTATACAGTGTCGCTTCTAGAGCCTTTTTGGATGCTGTCGGACTTCATCCTAGTCTATCAGACAGGAAAGACCTCTTTTGCCAAGTTGCAGGAGTTGGTGGAGACGGGTGATGAGATGGAAGAAGATGGTGCAGACTTGCTGGGAGACTTGCATGAGATCGCATTTGACAACTACGATTTTCGGTATCCACAGGCAGAGCGCAATAGTCTAACTGGCATTTCTTGGGTCTTGAAAGCAGGTCAGACAGTCGGAATTGTCGGAAAGACAGGGTCAGGAAAGACCACCTTGATTCGTCAGTTTTTGCGCCAATATCCTATCGGTAAGGGTCGTTTTACCATCAATGGGCAGTCGGTTCTTGCTATCAAGCGCTCTTCTATCGAAGAGAAGATAGGTTATGTACCACAGGAGCATGTCCTATTTTCTAAAACGGTGCGTGAAAATATCGCTCTTGGTAAAGGAGGCAGTCAGTTGGATGAGATCGTTCAAGCGATTGAGACGGCGGACTTTACCAAGGACTTGGAACGGATGTCAGAGGGGATAGAAACCCTTATCGGGGAGCGAGGGGTGTCGATTTCAGGAGGGCAGAAGCAGCGGATTTCCATTGCTCGTGCTTTCTTACGAAATCCAGACCTGCTGATCTTAGACGATTCGCTATCGGCAGTTGATGCCAGAACCGAACGTCAGATTATTGAAAATATCCAGCGGGAGCGAGAGGGAAAGACCAACATTATCGTGACGCACCGTCTGTCGGCAGTGCAACATGCGGACTGGGTCTTGGTTTTAGAAGATGGTCGTATCATCGAAGAGGGAACGCCCGCACAGCTCCTAGCAAATGCAGGCTGGTACTATGAGCAATACCAGCGTCAACAAAGTCAGGAAGGAGGAGGAGAATGAGGGTTATTGTTACTCTATTAAAAGAAATTCGTCGCGTCAAAGGCTTGTTTGCTCTAGGCGTTGTCATCTATCTTGCTGGGTCAACTTTGGTACGCCTATCGCCAATCCTCTTGCAGCGAATCATAGACGGATCGGTGACGGATCTAAGCAAGGGGCTAGCCTTTAATCGAGCAGATTTTCTCTTACAGTTAGCAGTCTACATGGGCTTGAATATCGTGGGTAGCGTCTTCTTTTATCTCTCGACACGCCTGCTGATGCACTGTGCTAATCGGATTGCGGAAACCTTGCGCAATCGTGCCTATGACCAGATGCAGCGCCTGCCAATTTCCTATTTTGATGATAAGCCAGCAGGGAAAATCGCCACGCGGATTGTCAACGATACGGAAACCTTGCGCAACCAGTTTTATGCCACCTTGGTCTATATCTTTAATAACCTAGTGCGTCTAGTCTTTACCTATGGGATTATCTTTTACATGAATGTGACCCTAGGCTTGATTTTACTTGCGCTCTTACCAGCATTCTATGTCCTGCAAGTCTTTTACAAACGCTTGACAGACCAGCCCATGAAAGATTTTTATGATGCCAGAAGTGACATCAATACTAAGGTAAATGAAACTATGAATGGAGCGAGCCTCATTCAGCTCTATGGTCAGGAAGAGGCTGTGATGCAGGATTTTGACCAGACTGCCAATAAGATGAGGCAGGCAGAAAATCGGATTATCTGGGCACAGTCTATCGCGACCTGGAACATGACCGAGTTTCTCAAATACTTGGTTATAACCTTGGTCTTGACGCTTGTTGGTCAACGATTTTTAGCAGGTCAGTGGCAGTTGACAGCAGGGGTTCTCTTCGTCTATGTCAACTATATTGCAGATGTTTTTGATTCGGTGGGACGGTTGGTTCAACAATTTCCCAACATGCTCCGTTCTTTAGAGACAGGAAAACGCTTGTTGGCTCTGTTGGAAGAGCCTGTTGAAGAAGATAGCGAGGCGGAGTTGGAGGTGAGCGCAGGTCGTATCGTCTTTGACCAAGTCCAATTTGCCTACGAGGAAGGCAAGCCTATTTTACAGGATATTTCCTTTGAGGTTGAAAAAGGGGAAACCATTGCCTTGGTCGGACATACCGGATCAGGTAAGACTTCTATCATGAACCTCCTCTATCGCTTCTATGATCCACAAGCAGGTTCTGTCTCGATTGATGGGCAGAATATCAGAAACTATGCCCGTGAAAGTGTCCGTAGCCACATGGGCATTGTCCTTCAGGATCCCTATCTCTTTACGGGAACGATTGCGACAAATGTCAGCATGAATGAGGAGGACATGGATCGTAAGAAGATTATGGACTCTCTGGAAAAGGTTGGAGCTAGGGATTTACTGAAACGACTTGAGAGAGGGATTGATGAGCCTGTTGTTGAAAAAGGTTCTTCCTTTTCAAGTGGGGAGCGGCAGCTCATTGCCTTTGCCCGTACCCTTTACTCTGATCCCAAGATTTTGATTTTGGATGAAGCGACCTCGCATATTGATACAGAGACAGAGGAAATGATTCAGCACGCCATGGAAGTGGTGAAAGAGGGGCGGACAACCCTTATCATTGCCCACCGACTTTCTACGATTCAAAATGCAAACCAGATCTTAGTTCTTGATAAGGGGCGCATTGTCGAACGGGGCAATCATGAGGAACTCATAGCCTTGGGAGGGATCTACGCCCAAATGCATGCTATTCAGCAAAAAGTAGGGTATAATACTGTTAGCTAAGAACTACATTCACAGATTTGGCTGTGAATCTAGGTTCTCTTAGAGAGGAACTGTTTTAATAGAAGCATTCAGCTTATAATGCTAGTCTAGTATTTTAGTTTATATTTTATAGTCGCTCAGTTTACTTTTATAGAGTATTATTACTTCCTTAACTCGTCTTGCTGTACTCCAGTGCTACCTCCAACTTTTGCCGAAAACTTCGTTTTCTTCATTTCCCGTTTCATCCAGTCTCTCCCCAGCCTGTTTTTACGAAAATTTAGTTCCCGCTTCAAGCAGTTGCAACTGCTCTAGCCCTAGTGCTTCGTTGTCTATTTTGGTGTCTAGTGACGATAACGAATAGGGGCTGGATATTGCAAGTGGGGGTAGTTAATGATATAGTATAAGTGGTTCGCTTAGATAAGCCCTGCTTTATGCTGCTGATGGATAGGGTAGAAGGGGTATCTTATACTCCCCAATAAAAATCAAAATCTGGAACTGGCTAAAGCTGAAACAGTTATGTCCCAAAGAGGGAACAGGCTAAAAACCTCCACTGGAGCTTTTTATTCAGCAAGGTGAGTTAACGACATCAGATTTTGATTTTTGACGAGTATTACAAATATAATATAAGGAATAATGTAGAAATATGGAAAAAATTAGTGTAGTAGTTCCTGTATATAATGGAGAGAAGTATCTCAAGATGTGTGTGGAAAGTATTATGAAGCAGACATATAGCCAGTTGGAGATACTGATTATCAATGATGGCTCGACAGATGGGACAGCCTTGCTCATTGAGCAATTACGGGCGCAGGATAGTCGGATCCGTGTGCTTCATAAGAAGCAAAATGAGGGGATTGGGGCAGCTCGAAATAGTGCCTTGGACATGGTGACAGGAGACTATCTGGCTTTTATCGATAGCGATGATTGGATGGATCCCAATCATATTGAGGATTTGTACGGCTTACTCACACGAACCAATAGTGACGTTGCCATTGCCAACTTTACACAATATGTTGAGGATACAGGTCACTATAATCTCCATATCACAGATGATGACTACTATGAGGCGGTCTATACGCCAGAGGAATGGTTTGTTTTCCAGTATGGTCATGGGAATAATTTGAGCCTTTGCTTCACGGTTCCTTGGTGCAAATTGTATAAGACCTCACTGTTTGAAACCATCCACTATCCGACAGATGGATTTGGCGAAGATGACAAGACAACTTGGAAAACCTATCTGATGGCAGACAAGATTGCCTATATGCACCGTTCCAGCTATCTCTATCGTGTCAATACAGGCAGCATGACAAAGACAGCAGATCTTGCGACTGTTTTTTCAGCGCAGCCAGTTGCAGAGCGCTTGGAAGTCTTGAGCCTGCTTGGGTTTGATGTGTCACGGGAAGTCGCAGCTTATAAGTGGCGTGCCCAATTAAACCGTGATAAGGAATTGAAGACCGGCAATATCCAGCGATATAAGGAATTAGAGTTCCGTCTAAAATTGTTAGAGAAATATGGGAAGTGATATGAGAGTTTATATTACAAATATCAACGGGCTAGCAGGCACAGCCTCCTTTGCGCAAAATATGGTAACAGATATTGCCCACACTCTCGGCTATCGAGAGCTGGGAATTTACTGTTATCAAATGGCGGCTGATAGTCCGAGTGAGCTAAATAAGCGCTTAGACGGGATTGTGGCAGGGCTTCATCATGGTGATGTCGTGATTTTCCAAACACCGACCTGGAATACGACGGCTTTTGACGAAAAAGTCATGGAAAAATTAAAAATGTACAATGTCAAAGTCATCCTCTTTATTCATGATGTGGTGCCCTTGATGTTTGCAGGAAATTTTTATTTGATGGAGCGGACGATCCGCTACTACAACCAAGCTGACCTCATTGTCGCTCCTAGTCAAGCCATGATTGACCAGTTGCGTGAGCATGGCTTAACAGTAGAAAAAACGATTATTCAAGGGATGTGGGATCATCCAACGAGTATCACTTCTGTTCCAGCAGCCTTTCTCCCAACCATTCATTTTCCGGGTGATGCGGAGCGGTTCAGCTTTGTGAAGGCCTGGGACTATGAGATTCCCTTGCATCTATATGCTCGAAATGGAGGCGATTTGCCAAAGCAGGTTGTCTACCATTCCTATATGCCGGATGACCAGCTCTTGCTGGAATTGTCCAAGGGTGGCTTTGGGCTAGTCTGGATGGATGATCATGATAAAGGCTATCAGCGATTGTATTGTCCGCACAAATTAGGAACCTTTTTGACGGCGGGGATTCCTGTCTTTGTTCAGAGAGGGATTGCTAATCAGGAAATCATTGAAAACAATAAGCTGGGCTTTGTCGTGGATTCCTTGGATGAGGTCGTGGCGAGGATTCAGGCGATGAGCGAGGGAGAGTACCAGCAGATTGTTGCCAAGGTTCGCTCCTTTAATCGCTTGCTTCGTCAAGGTTACTTTACGCGAAAATTATTAGTAAATGCAGTGTTTGAGGTGTTGTGTGAGTAAGAAAAGAGAATTATCAGAGATTCAGGTTCTACCCATTTTAGAGAGTCTGCGCTTTATTAAAGAACATCAGGCTTCGGTCGCGCGGTTTGGTGATGGTGAAATTGATATTATCAATGGGTCGAGTATTCCCTATCAAGAGTATGATGAGAACTTGGCATTGGCTTTGAAAGTGATCTTGCAATTGCCGAGTAGCGAGGACCTCTTGGTCTGTTTGCCAGATGTTTTTCAAAAGATTGAACGCTACAATCAGAATGCTCAGGTTTTCTGGCAATCACATTTTGAGAAATATAGGGATTTTTATCAAGAAGAGTGCCAGTCCGATTGGTACGGCTCAACGTTCCTGTCGCGCCCCTATATTGATTTACAGGACAAGTCCTTGGCGGATGTCTATTTCGCAGCGATTCGGGACTTGTGGCAGGGACGTGACGTGCTATTGGTCGAGGGAGAAACTTCTCGCTCGGGCGTGGGAAATGACCTATTTGCGAATGCGGTTTCTCTTTCTCGGATCATCTGTCCTTCTAAAAATGCCTTTGCTCATTATGACGCTATCATGGAGCGTATCTTGGAGCATGCAGAGGATAGATTGGTCATTCTGATGTTGGGACCGACTGCAAAGGTCTTGGTCTATGATTTGATGAAGCGTGGATTTCAGGCGATTGATCTGGGGCATATCGATTCGGAATATGAGTGGTACCAGATGAAAGCAACGCATAAAGTGAAACTGCATCATAAGCACACGGCGGAGTTCAATCGGGATGAAGGAATTGAACTGGTACAAGATGATGTATATGCGCAGCAAATTGTGGCAACAGTAGGAGTTGACTGGGCAAAAGAAGAGGAGCAGATGATGTCAGAGTTTGAAACGATTAGTATCATTGTACCTGTTTACAATGTGGAGCGCTATTTAAAGCGGTGTCTGGATTCCTTGTTGAGGCAGACCTATACAGACTTTGAGCTGTTACTGATTAACGACGGTTCGACAGATAGCAGTGCAGAGATCTGTGAGGAGTACGCTAAAAAGGACAAGCGGATTCGGGTCATTCATCAGGAAAATGCAGGTCCCTCAGCGGCACGAAACCGTGGGATTGAGTTAGCGCAGGGACGTTATATCACTTTCGTTGATTCTGATGATTTTGTGGAAGACTACTACCTAGACAATCTGCATACAGCGCTGGTAAAGAATCATGCCGATATTTCGATTTGTAACTTTAACTCTTTCAATGAAGACCGGCAAAGTTTCCTATTTTCCATTACAAAAGAAATGTATTTTGAACAGACCTATACCGTAGAAGAATGGCTAAATCAGGAAAATACAGCCAAAAACAATCTGTATCTAACCTTCACTTTTTCGCCTCTGAAGCTCTTCAAGCGAGAACTCTTTGATGGGATTAGCTTTCCGGTTGGACGCTTGCGCGAAGATGATGCTACGATCTATAAAGTGTACTTGAAAGCAAGGAAGATTGCCTTTATCAACCAAGGTTCCTACTATTATTCACAGCGCAGTGAGGGCTTGTCGCGAAATGGGATGCTGGATGATATTCGCAGTATGATTAGCAATGCCGAAGAGCGCCTTGCCCTTCTAGTGACACTGGGATATGATGTGCGAGAGCATATTGATTCTTATATCAAACGCTTGAAAAAGTGCCAGGCAGATAGCTTACGGGCTGGTCAAATTGGCCTCTATCAAGAATTAACGACCAAATTAGACTTGATTGAACAGCACCAAAAGGAGGACTAGGGTGGAAAAAGTCACAGTGATTGTCCCTGTTTTTAATGCCGGACCTTATTTGAAAACCTGTTTAGAGAGTATTGTGGGGCAGACCTATCAAGATTTGGAAATCCTGCTGATCAATGATGGCTCGACAGATGAATCTGCCAGCCTCTGCGAAGCCTATCGCAAGATGGATTCCCGCGTTCGCCTTGTCCATAAGAAATTAGGTGGTAGTGGTGTGGGTGCTGCAAGGAATACCGCCCTACCCCTTATTACCGGTGATTACGTTTTGTTTGTGGACAATGATGACTGGCTGGAGCCAGATCATATCGAGCGTCTATACCAGTCTTTAAAAGAGACGGACAGCGATATTGCCATTGCCAACTTTACCGAGTTTGATGAAGAAAAGCAGGTCTTTCGTTTTCACTTGACAGCGGATGACTATTTCCAAAAAGTCTATCGTCCCGAAGAATGGTTTCAGATGCAGTACGAGGGCAAATCTGCCTTTAGCCAGTGTTTTACAGTTCCTTGGTGCAAATTGTACAAGGCAGCCCTTTTTGACAATATCGTCTATCCAGAAGATGAAAAAGTTGAAGATGATTTAACGACTTGGAAAGTCTATTTGATGGCAGATCGGATTGTTTATTCTCATACAAGCCTTTATTACCACCGGAAACGTTCGACGAGCGTGACAAAGACGGTCGATATGGCGGCTGTTTTTCCTCTGAAAAGTATTGAAGAGCGCGTGACCATCCTTTCGATCTTGGGGATTGATATTGGAGCAGAATTGCGCGCTTACCGCTGGCGCCTGAACTTACATAAAGAGAGTTTCCTCCAAGCAGGGAAGGTACAAGAGTATCAAAAATGCCTGCAAAAACTTCAGATTTTAGAAAAATGGCAGAAATAATGGTTATCAGAAAGAAATGAGAAAGAGGCTGATAACCCAAGAATAACCTCAAAAAGATAGCAATCTCTATATTTTTGAGGTTTTTTTGCTATTCAAAATAGAGTGATTTTCAGAAATATTCCATAAAATTAGGCGTCTATTTCCGAGAATATATAAAAAACAGAGAAAATTATATAAAAAATAGTAGAAAAATATGGAAATTATAGAATAAATTACTTGAATTTTCGGGGGGGGGGGGATGATATAATATAGAATGCACGTTTTGTGCCAAAAATAAATATCCACATAAAAGGAAGTTTTCATGAGTAGTAAATTCAACAAAGACGGTTACGGCGAGTCGTCCCGTAAGACGCGTGTCAAGCTACACAAGTCTGGGAAGCACTGGGTTCGTACTGTGATGTCTCAGATTGGATTAATTCGCTTGATACGCGGTGGTTCAGTTGAAAAGACAGTTAAAGTAGATGATTTGTCTCTCGACAACATCTCAGCAACAACTATTTTAAAAGGAGCGGCAGCTCTGGGAGCGATAGCAGGTGGCGTCAGTTTGACGGATGATGTTTATGCAGAGGAAGTGGTGATTGCTACTGAAACAACGACATCTACCGTGGTAGGAGCAGACGAAGTTGCCTTAACTAGCCCTTCAGCCACCGTAGATGAAGCTGCTGACAAAGCAGCAGAAGAACAGGAACAGCAATCGGAAAAAGATTCGGAGTCGCTGTCACAATCAACGAGTGAATCAGCTTCAACTTTTGCGAGTGAGTCTGTGTCAGAATCTATTTCTGAATCCGTATCAGAATCTCTCTCCGAGTCAGTTTCAGATTCGCAAAGTGAGTCTGCTTCAGCCAGTGAATCTCTGTCTGAGTCTACCTCAGGTTCACTTAGTGAATCTGTATCAGCTAGTGAACTAACAAGTAGTTCAGCAACAAGTGAGTCAGATGCTTCTAAAGAAATAGAAGCATCTGTTATTCCAAAAGCTGATGAGAAGACTGAAAAGAATGCAAGTATGGCAGAGATCCCGGTAACAAAGGAATCAGCTGTTGCAAACCTAACAGTAGCAATCAATAATTTAAAGCAAACGTTGAACACGGCAGAGAGTTTGGAAATGTCGGATTTGGTGGCGGCATATGCTCTCTTACTCCAAGCTCAAGGGGTTATCAGTAGTTCTGATCCTTCATTAGAACAATTGAACTTGATGCAAAGTGTCATCGTAGCAACAGATAGTGCCGTTCAGAAACGAGTTTCTGAAAAGGTAATGGCGTCTGGAACAAGAACTGGAGACTACATTACTACAAGTAATGGTTTGACCTATGCTGAGACAACAGCTAGTGACGGTTCGAAACGTATCCGATTGACCTCGATTATGCCACATTCAGCTGAACACGGAAAGACCTTTGAAGAATTAGGGTTGATGGGCAGAGGATTTAGGGCGACAGTTAATGGTACAAAAATCACATTAGAATTTAAAGACCTTTCAAAGGGTATTTCTTCTTGGGGGTATTTCCTAAATAATAACGTTTCACAGCTAATCAGTAATCTACGTGGTGTCTATGACACTGTGACCAAAACGATTACATGGACTGCTGATTATGACAATAGCTTTCTAAGAAACGGGAATGCGACAACGAAAAAGAACTACAACCCTGGCTATATAGGAGCCTATATTGGAACCTCTGGAGGATTGGGAACTCCTACAAATATCACAATCAATGGGGCAAGAACTTCGGCAGGTCGTTCTTCAACAGTAAGTGGCGTCACTGGTACACAGTACTATACGACGGGTACACAATCTTTAGGGACACATCGCATTTCCTTTACGACATCTTATACCGGTTCGCTGAGTGAATTGTCGAATATTCGCTTGCGACTATTTGCCAACACGGCCTCCAATCAAAGTTATCCAAGTGGTTATGAGGATGGTAGGCAGGCAAATGGACATCGTCCATCTGGTTCTAAGTATATCGTGTCAAACGGTCATGGTACAGCAGTCAGTGGGTATTATGTTCAAGGAGTGAATAGAGATGTTGCTGAATCGCTCAGTGCTTCTGAGTCAAGGTCTATCTCAGCATCAGATTCTATGAAGGAATCTGTTTCTCAATCCCAATCGAAGAGTATATCTGCTTCTCAGTCAGTTTCTAACTCTCAATCATTGAGTACGTCTGCTTCTAAGAGTGCTTCGATCTCTAAGTCAGTTTCTGACTCTCAATCATTGAGTACATCTGCTTCTGAGAGTACTTCAATCTCTAAATCTCAATCATTGAGTACATCTGCTTCTAAGAGTACTTCAATCTCTAAATCTCAATCATTGAGTACGTCTGCTTCTAAGAGTACTTCGGTCTCTAAATCTCAATCATTGAGTACATCTGCTTCTAAGAGTACTTCGGTCTCTAAATCTCAATCATTGAGTACATCTGCTTCTAAGAGTACTTCAATCTCTAAATCTCAATCATTGAGTACGTCTGCTTCTAAGAGTACTTCGGTCTCTAAATCTCAATCATTGAGTACGTCTGCTTCTAAGAGTACTTCGGTCTCTAAATCTCAATCATTGAGTACGTCTGCTTCTAAGAGTACTTCGGTCTCTAAATCTCAATCATTGAGTACATCTGCTTCTAAGAGTACTTCGGTCTCTAAATCTCAATCATTGAGTACGTCTGCTTCTAAGAGTACTTCGGTCTCTAAGTCAGTTTCTCAATCGGTGAGTGAATCGGCTTCAAAATCAGCTTCACTATCAACTTCTATTAGTGAATCAGTATCTGAATCAGTGAGCGAGTCCGTTTCTGAATCTATCTCTGAATCAGTAAGCGAGTCAGTCAGCGAATCTGTCTCTGAATCAATTAGTGAATCAGTGAGCGAGTCAGTGTCAGAATCTATCTCTGAATCGGTAAGTGAATCCGTATCAGAATCTATCTCTGAATCGGTAAGTGAGTCCGTATCTGAATCAGTTTCTGAATCAGTGAGCGAGTCAGTAAGTGAATCCATTTCTGAATCAGTGAGCGAATCTGTATCAGAATCTATCTCTGAATCGGTAAGTGAGTCCGTTTCTGAATCTGTATCTGAATCCATCAGTGAGTCAGTAAGTGAATCTATCTCTGAATCAGTGAGCGAATCCGTATCAGAATCAGTGTCTGAATCAATCAGCGAGTCAGTAAGTGAATCTATCTCTGAATCGGTAAGTGAGTCCGTTTCTGAATCTGTATCAGAATCTATCTCTGAATCGGTAAGTGAGTCCGTATCAGAATCAGTGTCTGAATCAGTGTCAGAATCCATCTCTGAATCAGTGAGCGAATCTGTATCAGAATCTATCTCTGAATCCGTCAGCGAGTCAGTAAGTGAATCCATCTCTGAATCCATCAGTGAATCCGTATCAGAATCTATCTCTGAATCGGTTAGCGAGTCAGTGTCTGAATCTATTTCTGAATCAGTGAGCGAGTCAGTAAGTGAATCTATCTCTGAATCAGTAAGTGAGTCAGTATCAGAATCCATCTCTGAATCAGTGAGCGAATCCGTATCAGAATCCATCTCTGAATCAGTGAGCGAGTCAGTGTCAGAATCTATCTCTGAATCGGTAAGTGAATCAGTAAGCGAATCTGTATCTGAATCAATCAGTGAGTCCGTTTCTGAATCTGTATCTGAATCAGTGAGCGAGTCCGTATCAGAATCAGTATCTGAATCAATTAGTGAGTCAGTAAGTGAATCTATCTCTGAATCAGTGAGCGAATCAGTGTCAGAATCTATCTCTGAATCAGTGAGCGAATCCGTATCAGAATCTATCTCTGAATCAGTAAGTGAGTCAGTAAGTGAATCTATCTCTGAATCGGTAAGTGAGTCCGTATCAGAATCAGTGTCTGAATCCATCAGTGAGTCCATTTCTGAATCTGTATCAGAATCCATCAGTGAGTCCGTTTCTGAATCAGTATCAGAATCAATCAGTGAATCAGTATCAGAATCTATCTCTGAATCAGTAAGTGAGTCAGTAAGTGAATCTATCTCTGAATCAGTGAGCGAATCAGTAAGTGAATCTATCTCTGAATCGGTAAGTGAGTCCGTTTCTGAATCTGTATCAGAATCAATTAGTGAGTCCGTTTCTGAATCAGTGTCTGAATCAATCAGTGAGTCAGTAAGTGAATCCATCTCTGAATCAGTGAGCGAATCTGTATCAGAATCTATCTCTGAATCCATCAGTGAGTCCGTTTCTGAATCTATCTCTGAATCAGTGAGCGAATCAGTATCAGAATCAGTGTCTGAATCCATCAGTGAATCCGTATCAGAATCTATCTCTGAATCGGTAAGTGAATCCGTATCAGAATCTATCTCTGAATCAGTAAGTGAATCTATCTCTGAATCGGTAAGTGAGTCCGTATCAGAATCAGTGTCTGAATCAGTATCAGAATCTATCTCTGAATCCGTCAGCGAGTCAGTAAGTGAATCCATCTCTGAATCAGTGAGCGAATCAGTATCAGAATCTATCTCTGAATCCGTCAGCGAGTCAGTAAGTGAATCCATCTCTGAATCAGTGAGCGAGTCAGTGTCAGAATCTATCTCTGAATCCATCAGTGAGTCCGTTTCTGAATCTATCTCTGAATCAGTGAGTGAGTCAGTGTCAGAATCTATCTCTGAATCCGTAAGCGAGTCAGTAAGTGAATCCATCTCTGAATCAGTGAGCGAATCTGTATCAGAATCTATCTCTGAATCCGTTAGCGAGTCAGTAAGTGAATCCATTTCTGAATCCGTTAGCGAGTCAGTAAGTGAATCCATTTCTGAATCAGTGAGCGAGTCAGTGTCAGAATCTATCTCTGAATCGGTAAGTGAATCAGTAAGCGAATCTGTATCTGAATCCATCAGTGAGTCCGTTTCTGAATCTGTCTCTGAATCCATCAGTGAGTCCGTTTCTGAATCAGTGTCTGAATCCATCAGTGAATCCGTATCAGAATCTATCTCTGAATCGGTTAGCGAGTCAGTATCAGAATCCATCTCTGAATCGGTAAGTGAGTCCGTTTCTGAATCAGTGTCTGAATCCATCAGTGAGTCCGTTTCTGAATCTATCTCTGAATCAGTGAGTGAGTCAGTAAGTGAATCTATCTCTGAATCAGTGAGCGAATCCGTATCAGAATCTATCTCTGAATCGGTAAGTGAATCCGTATCAGAATCTATCTCTGAATCCGTAAGCGAGTCAGTAAGTGAATCCATCTCTGAATCAGTGAGCGAATCAGTGTCAGAATCTATCTCTGAATCGGTAAGTGAATCCGTATCAGAATCTATCTCTGAATCGGTAAGTGAGTCCGTTTCTGAATCTGTATCTGAATCCATCAGTGAGTCCGTTTCTGAATCAGTGTCTGAATCCA
>NZ_MSJL01000001.1 GCF_001921825.1 Streptococcus acidominimus | reverse complement strand
ATTTTACAACACAGGCTGGCATCACTCTATCCATGTCACGAGTTGGGAAATGTATCGACAATGCACCAATTGAAAGTTTCTTTGGGCATTTCAAGACAGAGTCTTATCATCTCAAGAAATACAAGACTTACGAGGAGCTAGTCGCAGATGTGGAAAGCTATATCCAGTTTTACAATACACAACGTTATCAAGCTAAATTAAACAACCTGACCCCTTGGGAATTCAGGAATCAGGTTGCTTAATATCTTTTATTATTTGACTGTCTACTTGACAGGGAGCAGTTCAAACAGTCTGGGGATAGACTGTTTGAGGTGGGAAATAAAGAAAACGACGTTTTCGTCAAAACAGTCTGGGGATAGACTGTTTGAGGTGGGAAATAAAGAAAACGACGTTTTCGTCAAAACAGTCTGGGGATAGACTGTTTGAGGTGGGAAATAAAGAAAACGACGTTTTCGTTAAAAAGTTGTCTAGTTGATAACTAGACAAGCGATAGATAAGAAAAGTGTAACTTTTTAAGATACGAGGACGTCAAAAAAGCGACCGAAAATTAGGAAACATGACGTAGAGATTGGAGAGAGTTTGCTTCGCAAACTTCTATTTCCCGCCTCTCAAGATATACTATACCTTGAGAGCTAGGAATGTTTATCCCTAAAGGGCGCCACACCTGTAAGCAACTAAAGTTGCAACAGTTGTGTCTCTTTTTTTCGAGCTTTTAGCCCGAGTTCAATTTCAAGATACAAAGCCCGTTAAAAACTCAAAGCGAAAATAGGAAATCTGACGAAGAGGCATTAGACTCTAGGAAGATTTATCTTTTTCGCACAGAGTTTAGGGCGTGTTCAATTACCCCAAGATACGAGAGCGTTTGACACGAGTTTCACTCGTTTTATCTCCAACCTTCCACAGTCTATTCCTAGACTGTGGAAGCGAGCTGTGGCTACCTTTAGGTACCCATTCTCTTAGAAACTAGAGAGTTTGCTCTGCAAATTTCTAGTTCTACCCTCAAAGAGTAGTAACTACCTGCGATTTACGAAAGGTCAACCAAGCGACTATAAAAACACTAAACCTTATCCATTCAACGATAAGGTTTTTTATCGGTTTCACAAAAAATATGGTATAATATTTCTAATATCGTTTTGAGGAGAATAAGTATGAACGTAATTCGTGATAAGGCACTGGTCAATCAGTATCACTTTGATGCCCGTAATAGAGAGTGGGAAGAAAAAAATGGTGTCCCAACTACTCGACTAACAGTCGATTTTCAATTGATTGAACGAAATGCCGAGGAGAAGAGAACCTCAATCGTAGTCATCTTGCGTTTTATGATTGTCTTGGATCATTTTGTGATTTCTGGAGCCATGAGCCAAGGGGTTCATATTTTAGAGCAACTGGTTCAAGAAGTTGATGAATTTAGTGAGCAAGACAAGCGCTTCTTAGTCAATCCGCTATTGGACATCTTACAGCGCTTAACCTATGAAGTAACAGAAATTGCCTTGGATGCCCCAGGTGTAAATTTGGAGATTTAGAATGAAATTAGCGGTCATTACAGACTCATCAGCTGTACTACAAGATACAGCAAAAAATGAGCATCTGTTTGTTTTAAGGATTCCCGTCACGATCGGCAATACGACCTATATTGAGGGGAAAGATTTAAGTGTCGAAGAGTTTTACAAGAAAATGGCAGCAGAAGCAGAACTGCCTAAGACCAGCCAACCAAGTTTATCAGAACTGGAAGAGATACTTGGTCGCTTGCAAGGAGCAGGTTACACGCATGTGATTGGTCTCTTTTTGTCCTCTGGTATTTCAGGATTCTATCAAAATATCCAGTATCTCAAGGATGAATTTGAAGGCATGACCATTGTCTTTCCAGATAGCAAGATTACTTCTGCCCCGCTTGGAATGATGGTGGAGAATATCTTTAGACGTTATGAGGCAGGAGCTTCCTTTGATGAAATAGTAGAGAAGTTGCAGCAAGAAATTGTCGGAACAACGGCCTTTATTATGGTGGATGACTTGGATCATTTGGTCAAAGGGGGACGCCTGTCAAACGGAGCAGCCTTGCTAGGAAACTTATTGAGCATCAAGCCTATCTTGTACTTTACAGAGGAAGGCAAGATCGAGGTGTATGAAAAGGTTCGCACGGAGAAAAAGGCGGTCAAGCGCTTGTTGGAGATTTTACAAGAGCAAACCTCCAATGGGGCTTATCAGATCGCCGTAATCCATGCCAATGCGCCTCAAAAGGCAGAAGAATTTAAGCAACTATTACAAGAAAATGGCATCAACTGGTCCTTACCGATTGTGTCCTTTGGCTCTGTCATCGGTACGCACTTGGGAGAAGGGGCGATCGCCTTTGGGATTTCACCGATTATTGACTAGGAGTAGTGCATGACAATTCAAGTAATTATCGCAGGATTTAAGGGAAGAATGGGATCGACTGCCCTTGAGATGGTGAGACAGGACAAGGAGTTGGCACTTGCAGCCCTGCTAGATCCCTTTGCGACAGAGACAGAGATAGACGGCGTGCCTGTTTTTACCTCGAAAGAGGACTTGATTGGCTTTACAGCAGATGTCTGGGTGGATTTTACAACACCAGCCTTCGCCTACGAAAATACCAAGTTCGCCTTGGAAAATGGCTTTGCGCCTGTCGTTGGCACAACTGGCTTTTCTCCAGAAGAAATCGAAGCCTTGACCCGTCTATCTACCGAGAAAAAAATCGGTGGCTTGATCGCCCCGAATTTTGCCATTGGAGCGATTTTACTGACGCAATTTGCAGCCCATGCAGCCAAGTATTTCCCAGACTTAGAAATCATTGAATTACATCATGACCAGAAAAAGGATGCACCAAGCGGTACAGCTATCAAGACAGCAGAATTGATTTCGCAAGTTCGAACCAGTAAAAAGCAAGGACTAGCAGATGAAGAAGAGCTGATGGAGGGCGCGCGTGGAGCAGCATTTGACGGTATGCGGATTCATTCGGTTCGCCTACCTGGCTTGGTTGCACATCAGGAAGTCATCTTCGGAGCGCAAGGAGAGGGCTTGACCATTCGCCACGACTCGTATGACCGCAGCTCCTTTATGAGCGGTGTTCGTCTAGGAATAAAAGAAGTAGTAAAACGAGAGCAACTCGTTTATGGTTTGGAACAATTATTATGAGATTACACAATTTGCCTTCTGAATTTCAGGAGGCTTTACCGATTTTAGAGAAAATAAAACAAGCAGGCTTTGAAGCTTATTTTGTCGGTGGATCAGTCCGAGATGCGATTTTAGGGCGATCTATTCACGACGTCGACATTGCCTCATCCAGTTATCCAGAAGAGACAAAAGCGATTTTCCCCCGGACGATTGACGTAGGGATTGAGCATGGGACAGTGCTGGTCTTAGAGGAAGAGGGTGAGTATGAGATTACCACCTTCCGGACAGAGGATGTCTATGTCGATTACAGACGCCCCAGTCAGGTGTCCTTTGTCCGTTCCTTGGAAGAGGATTTGAAGCGCCGTGATTTTACAGTGAATGCCTTTGCCTTGGATGATCAAGCACAGATTATCGATAAGTTTGACGGTATGCAGGATTTAAAAAACAAAACCTTGCGGGCAGTCGGTAGGGCAGCAGAACGGTTTAACGAAGATGCTCTGCGGATTATGCGCGGTTTTCGATTTGCAGCGAGCCTTGATTTTGCCATTGAAGAGGCGACTTTTGAGGCAATGAAAGAAACAGCTCCACTCTTGGAGAAAATCTCGATTGAGCGCATTTTTATTGAGTTTGACAAACTCTTGCTGGCAAAGAGTTGGCGCAGGGGAATGGAAGCCTTGATTGCTTCTAAGGCCTACAATTACCTACCCGATATGAGGGAAAAGGCTGCCCAGCTATCACAGCTCCTCGCCTCACTTTCGGATGATTTTGTCTTTCGGACCTCGGAGCAGGCTTGGGCGTTGCTGATTGTTTATCTAGAGATTGGAAATGTCAAATCCTTTCTGAAAGACTGGAAGACCAGCAATGAGTTTCAGCGGACAGTGCTCAAGTTAGTAGACATCTACCAATTGCGACTGCAAGGGGAAGTGACCAAACAGGTCTGTTATCGCTATGGCAAGGACTTGCTCTATCTAGTAGAGGAGGTCAGACATGCCCAAGGACTTGCGGTTGCTTACGAGCAGATTGAGACTCTTGACCAGACCTTAACCATTCATGACAAGCACGAGATTGTGGTCAAGGGCGGAGACCTCATGAAGAGCTTCCAGCTCAAGCCAGGTCCTCTTCTAGGACAGTTACTAACGGAAGTAGAGCTTGCAATCGTCGAGGGAGACTTGGCAAATGAGGTCGTAGCAATCATGGCATTTCTAAAGGAGAAAATAGACAATGAGTGATTTTATCGTTGAAAACTTAAGCAAATCTGTTGGAGATAAGACAGTCTTTTCAGACATTTCCTTTATCATTCATCCCTATGACCGTATCGGGATTATCGGGGTCAATGGGACAGGAAAAACAACCCTGCTGGATGTCTTATCTGGCACCTTAGGATTTGACGGAGACGTGTCGCCTTTTCGGACGAAAAATGACTATACGATTGCCTATTTGACCCAGGAACCAGAGTTTGATGAGGATAAGACGATTTTGGATACCGTTTTGTCGTCTGAATTACGAGAGATCCAGCTGATTCGCCAGTATGAGCATCTAGTGGCTGATTATAGTGAGGAAAATCAAACAAGGCTAGAAAGGGTCATGGCAGAAATGGATGCCCTAGGCGTCTGGGAAATCGAACATCAGATTAAGACTGTTTTGTCGAAGCTAGGCTTGAACGATACCAACCAGCGTGTGGGGGACTTATCAGGTGGTTTGAGACGGCGCGTGCAGTTGGCACAAGTCTTATTAGGAGAGGACGATTTGTTACTTCTTGATGAGCCGACCAACCACCTAGATATTGAAAGCATTGAGTGGCTGACGAACTATTTGAAGCAGTCCAAAAGGACTGTAATGTTCATCACGCACGATCGTTATTTTTTGGATAATGTGGCAACGCGTATTTTTGAGCTAGATCGCGCTAGCCTGACGGAATACCAAGGGAATTATCAGGATTATGTCCGTTTGAAAGCCGAGCAAGATGAGCGAGAGGCAGCTCTGCGCCATAAAAAAGAGCAGTTGTATAAGCAGGAATTAGATTGGATGCGCCGGCAGCCACAGGCGCGTGCGACCAAGCAACAGGCACGGATCAATCGCTTCCATGATCTAAAATCAGATCTGGCACACCAGACCGACGATAGCCAGCTGGAAATCCAATTTGAAACCAGCCGTATCGGAAAAAAAGTCATTGAGTTTAGGCAGGTAGATTTTTCCTATCCCGATAAGCCTATTTTAAAGCACTTTGATTTGCTCGTTCAAAATAAGGATCGAATCGGAATTGTCGGTGACAATGGAAAAGGCAAGTCCACCTTGCTCAATCTGATTGCCGGAGAAATAGAGCCAACGAGTGGGCAGTTACTGGTAGGAGAAACCATCCGTGTAGGCTACTTCTCACAGCAGATTCAAGGCTTGGATGAAAGCAAGCGCGTCATCAATTTCCTGCAGGAAGTGGCAGAAGAAGCCGAAACCAGCTCAGGCATGGTCTCGATTGCGGAGCTTCTAGAGCAATTCCTCTTTCCACGCAGTACCCACGGAACCCTGATTCAAAAGCTATCTGGCGGTGAAAAGAAGCGACTCTACCTCCTAAAAATATTGTTGGAAAGACCGAATGTCTTATTGCTTGATGAGCCGACCAATGACCTAGATATAGCCACCTTGACCGTTTTAGAGCAGTTTCTGCAAGGCTTTGCTGGCCCCGTCATAACAGTCAGCCACGACCGCTATTTCCTCGATAAGGTCGCAACCAAGATATTGGCTTTTGAAGACGAGGGGATTTGTACTTTCTTTGGCAACTACACAGACTATCTGGATGAGAAAGCCTTTCTGGCTTCTGTTTCAACAACTCCCCTTGCTCCTGCAAAAGAAAAAAAGGAAAAGATTCGGGAGAAACAAAAGCGCATGTCCTATTTTGAAAAGCAGGAATGGGCGACAATTGAAGATGAAATTGTAGGCTTGGAAGAAAGTATTGCAGCGCTTGAAGCTGCCATGCAGAACTGTGGGAGTGATTTTGCACGCCTGTCGGATTTGCAAAGGGAATTAGATGTCCAAAATGAAGCCTTGCTTGAAAAATACGAACGCTATGAATATCTTAGCGAATTGAGCGAAGCCTGATGAGAGGAGACAAGTGGACATGAAAATCATCATGATTGCCTATATGAGCCTCTATCTGCTCGTAACCTTGCTGGCAGCAGCTTATAGCTACCTCAAGACCAGACGGATGAATCGCCTCTGCCTCTTTCTGACCCTTGGAACCTGTCTACTCTTACTCGTGACCTTGATTTCTTACAGTCAAGGCTATCATCCCCTGCAAATGGTAGGCTTCGCAGTGGGCTTTACCCTAATTTCTAGTCTCTTTCTCTATAATGGGACGAGAGAGGGTGCCCAGTTTGCCTATACTTTCTTGTTTAGCGCAGGGCGCTTCCTTCTCCATTTACAATTTTTAATATTACTATATATTTTTCGGTAAAAGGTAGTGCAAACCTTTGCGATATGGTATAATAAGGCGAAGAATTATTTTATAAGGAGTATCTTATGGCAAAGAAAATTATTGGTATTGACCTTGGTGGCACCTCTGTTAAATTTGCGATTTTGACAGATAAAGGCGACATTCAAGAAAAGTGGTCTATTAAGACCAACATTTTAGACGAAGGCAGTCATATAGTGCCGGATATTATCGAGAGTATCAAGCACCATTTTGACACCCACCAGTTGACCAAAGAGGATTTTTTGGGAATTGGTATGGGTTCTCCTGGTGTGGTAGATAGCAAGGCAGGAACAGTTATCGGTGCTTATAACCTCAACTGGAAAACCCTTCAATTGATCAAAGATCAAGTTGAAGCAGCTATCGGTCTCCCATTTTTCATCGATAATGACGCCAATGTAGCAGCTTTAGGTGAGCAATGGGTTGGTGCTGGAAGCAATAATCCTGACGTTGTCTTTATGACCCTTGGAACAGGTGTCGGAGGCGGTGTTATCGCAGACGGAAACCTTATCCACGGCTTTGGTGGTGCTGGAGGAGAACTTGGTCACATCACAGTTGACTTTGAAGATCCTATTGCCTGTACCTGTGGTAAAAAAGGATGTTTGGAAACAGTTGCTTCAGCAACGGGTATTGTGAACCTAACCCGTCGTTATGCGGATAGCTATGCAGGTGATGCTGAATTGAAAAAACGGATTGACGATGGTCAAGACGTGACAGCAAAAGATGTCTTTGACCTTGCAAAAGAGGGAGACGACCTTGCTCTTATCGTCTACCGCAATTTCTGCCGTTACTTGGGAACGGCTTGTGCCAATATTGCAGCAATTTTGAATCCTGCCTATATCGTCCTTGGGGGTGGTGTATCAGCAGCAGGTGACTTCTTGCTAGAGGGAGTCAATGAAGTCTACTTGAAAAACTCCTTCCCTCAAGTTGCCCAAACGACGAAACTCGCCTTAGCCAACCTAGGAAATGATGCAGGTGTTCTTGGCGCTGCATCACTCGTCTTGAAATAAGAGACGCAGGAGAAAGGGGAAATAGAGAAGCAAGAGGAGCAGTTATTGCTGGCATGATTGATCTTGTTAGTCTCACCTTTTCCAATTTTTATCGAAAATGGAGTTAGCCCCTTTCTCATCTTTTCCTTGGCTCTCAACCTTATTTGTACTGTAACAGTTACTAAAACTAGAGGACTGGAATAGAAGTTCGGCTCCTAGATTCATTGCAAAAGGAACAAAAGAAACTGGAGGAAATCATGGAAACCTATACTTTATCTAATGGCGTAGCCATTCCTAAAATCGCTTTTGGAACCTGGCAGATTCCAGAAGGAGACCCAGCCTACCAGAGCGTTCGTCATGCGCTTCAAGTTGGCTATACACATGTTGATACAGCCCAAATTTATGGCAATGAAGTCAGCGTAGGTAGAGCCATTGCCGACAGTGGCTTGGCTCGTGAGGAGATTTTCTTGACGACCAAGGTCTGGAATGATAAGCACGACTATGACTTGGCAAAATCCTCTATTGAGGAATCGCTCACCAAATTAGGTGTGGACTACATTGACTTGCTCTTGATTCATTGGCCAAATCCCAAAGCCTTGCGGGAAAATGATGCTTGGAAGGCAGGCAATGCGGGAGCTTGGAAAGCGATGGAAGAAGCCTATAAGGCTGGAAAAGTTCGGGCAATCGGGGTCTCTAACTTCATGATCCATCACTTGGAAGCCCTGTTTGAAACTGCGGAAATCAAACCGCAGGTCAACCAGATTCTCCTAGCCCCTGGCTGTGCGCAGGAAGAAGTCGTTGCATTTTGCCGTGAGCATGACATGGTGATTGAAGCATACAGTCCGCTAGGTACAGGAAACATCTTTGGTCACAAAGATGTGGAAGCAATAGCAGACCGCTACGGCAAGTCTGTTGCCCAAGTGGCTCTACGTTGGTCTCTCCAAAAAGGCTTCTTACCACTGCCGAAATCGGTAACACCAAAGAATATTGAAGCAAACCTAGAAATTTTTGATTTTGAATTGTTACAAGCTGACATGGAGAAACTCGACAAACTCGAAGGTATTGCCAGTCAAAGCAATCCTGATGAGGTTGAGTTTTAAGATTCTCCAATGAGAAATGCGAGCGATACGAAGAAGTGTCGTTGTATAGAGTTCAAAAGAGGCTCCTTATCAACAGTAGTGGGTTGATGCAAGGTCAGCTCATAGAGCTTAAAAACGTACGTTCTCCGCCCTCTTTTCTAGCTCCTGCCACCTATGGAGGTCCTCTCCATAGGTGTTTTTGACATCAGAATTAGAATGATCGGCTTTATCCGATTGGGACACCAGAAAAAAGACAAAATAGGGGAGAAGTGATATACTAGATTCATGACAAAAGCAGATACTATTTTTAAAGAAAACATCCAAAAAATTATGACTGAAGGCGTCTTTTCAGAAAATGCTCGTCCGCGCTATAAAGATGGAAATGTCGCTAATTCTAAGTACATTACAGGCTCCTTTGCTACATACGATCTGTCAAAGGGAGAGTTTCCTATTACCACCCTGCGTCCGATTCCCATCAAGTCAGCCATTAAGGAAGTCTGCTGGATTTACCAAGATCAGACCAATAGCCTAGAGGTTTTAAATGGCAAATATGGTGTGACCTATTGGAATGATTGGGAGGTAGGTGAGACTGGTACTATCGGAGAACGCTATGGGGCTGTTGTCAAAAAACATCAGATTATTGATAAAATTCTCAAGCAACTAGCAGATAATCCATGGAACCGTCGCAATATTATCTCCCTGTGGGATTATGAGGCTTTTGAGGAAACAGAAGGTCTCTTGCCATGTGCTTTTCAGACCATGTTTGATGTGCGGTTGGTGAATGGTGAGATGTATCTTGATGCGACCCTTACTCAGCGCAGCAACGACATGTTGATAGCGCATCATATCAATGCCATGCAGTATGTAGCGCTTCAGATGATGATTGCCAAGCATTTCGGATGGAGGGTTGGGAAATTCTTCTATTTTATCAATAACCTGCACATCTATGATAATCAATTTGAGCAGGCAGAAGAACTCTTGTGCCGCGAGCCAAGTGACTGCCAGCCCAAACTGGTACTGAATGTACCCGACGGGACCAATTTCTACGACATCAAGCCAGAAGATTTTGAGTTGGTCGATTATGCTCCTGTTAAACCGCAGCTGAAATTTGACTTAGCGATCTAATAGCTAACCTTGAAAAGTAGTCGGATAAAGCAGGAGCTAATCACTGCGTTTTTGGCAAATCTTGACTGGTGATCGAATACCATTCATGCTCAATGAACAAAAAAGCAAGGATAGTCAAGTCCAGCTAGTTGAAGAGTTGAGCCTATTCCAAGCGATAGGAGCTTTTCTCAAAGGAGCTGACTTATCCTTTCAAGCAACCAAAGTTGCACCAGTTTGATGTTTGAAGAGTATTAAAGAAAAAACAAGAAGGAAGAGACAATGACAAAGAAGATTTCAGCCATTTGGGCACAGGATGAACAAGGTTTGATCGGTAAAGAAGGAGGTCTTCCTTGGTCATTGAAAGCTGATTTAGAGCATTTTAAGCAGACGACAACAGGTCATGCTATGGTCATGGGGCGCGTCACCTTTGATGGGATGGGCAAACGTGTTCTCCCTAATCGTATTTCGATTATCCTGACCCATGATCGAGAGTATCAAGTAGAACACGACCGAGTTCTCGTCCTGCATAGCGTAGAGGAAGTTTTAGACTGGTACTATCAGCAGGATAAGAACCTGTACGTTATTGGCGGTGGACAGATTTTTACAGCCTTTGAAGCCTATTTGGATGAGATTGTAAAAACAGATATTCACGGTCGATTTGAGGGGGACACCTATTTTCCAGCGGCCTTTGATTGGTCCGTATTTGAAGAGGTCAGTGCGACAAGGCATGAACGAGATGCGGAGAACCCTGTTGATTTTACCGTCAGAATATTTGAAAGAAGTGAGAAGTAAGTATGCAGAAAAGTTTATTCGGTTTATTTACTGCGATTTTATGCGCTATCTGTGTGCTCTGCTCCATTCAAGCCTTCCAGAAAAAGCGGTATGGCCTAGCCATCCTCTTTCTTTTAAATGCAGTGACCAACTTAGTTAATAGTATTCATGCCTTTTATGGCGTATTATTTTAGATAGGGATAAGGACGAGAAATAATGACAGTACACCATCCATCAGAGCTTATTTACTGCTCATTTTGTGGAAAGAACCAAGAAGAAGTAAAAAAAATTATTGCGGGGAATAACGTATTTATCTGTAATGAATGTGTGGAGTTAGCTCAGGAAATTATTCACGAAGAATTAGCAGAAGAAGTCTTGACAGACTTGGCGGATACTCCAAAACCTCAAGAACTGCTGACGATTTTAAACCACTATGTTATCGGTCAAGATCGCGCCAAACGGGCGCTAGCAGTAGCTGTTTATAATCACTACAAACGGATCAATTTTCAAGATAGTCGTGAAGAAAATGACGTGGACTTGCAGAAATCAAACATTCTCATGATCGGGCCGACTGGTTCTGGTAAGACCTTTCTCGCTCAAACCTTGGCTAAAAGTTTGAATGTACCATTTGCGATTGCGGATGCGACAGCCTTGACAGAAGCAGGTTATGTGGGGGAGGACGTTGAAAATATCCTCTTGAAATTGCTTCAGGCTGCCGATTTCAACATTGACCGTGCAGAGCGTGGGATTATCTATGTAGATGAAATTGATAAAATTGCTAAAAAAGGTGAGAATGTCTCTATAACGCGTGATGTTTCAGGAGAAGGTGTGCAACAAGCACTCCTGAAAATTATCGAGGGGACGGTAGCTAGCGTTCCGCCACAAGGTGGCCGCAAGCATCCGCAGCAGGAACTGATTCAGCTTGATACCAAGAATATCCTCTTTATCGTGGGAGGAGCCTTTGATGGGATTGAAGAAATCGTGAAGCAGCGCATGGGGGAAAAAATCATCGGTTTTGGTCATAATAATCGTGCCATTGATGAGAAAGAGTCTTACATGCAGCATATTATTGCAGATGATATTCAAAAATTTGGTATTATTCCAGAGTTGATTGGACGTTTGCCGGTCTTTGCAGCCCTTGATCAGTTGACGACAGAAGATTTGATTCGCATCTTAATAGAGCCGAAAAATGCCCTAGTCAAACAATATCAAGCCCTGCTTTCCTATGACGGTGTAGAGCTGGAATTTGACCAGGAAGCCCTTGAGGAAATTGCTAGACGAGCGATTGAACGAAAAACAGGAGCACGTGGTCTTCGTTCAATTATCGAAGAAACCATGCTTGATATCATGTTTGAAGTGCCGAGCCAAGATGACGTCAAACGTGTACGGATTACCAAGGAAGCAGTGGACGGACAGGCTCAACCAGTCTTAGAAACGGCATGAGGTATTGAGATGGAAATCAATACAAACAATGCAGAAATCGTTTTGAGTGCTGTTTCCAAGGTCCAATATCCTCAAGATGAGATGCCGGAAATTGCCCTCGCAGGACGCTCCAATGTTGGAAAGTCCTCTTTTATCAACACGCTTCTAGGACGCAAAAATCTCGCTCGGACATCCAGCAAGCCTGGAAAAACGCAGCAGTTGAATTTCTACAATATTGATGATAAGATTCGCTTTGTTGATGTACCAGGTTATGGCTACGCCAAGGTCTCAAAGACAGAACGTGCCAAATGGGGGAAGATGATTGAAGAATACCTAACCAGCCGTGCTAATTTGCGGGCAGTGGTTAGTCTGGTTGATATGCGGCACGAGCCATCCGCTGATGATGTTCAAATGTATGAATTCTTGAAGTATTATGACATCCCTGTTATCCTTGTTGCGACAAAGGCAGACAAGATTCCTAGAGGCAAGTGGAACAAGCACGAATCCATGATTAAGAAAAAACTGGATTTTGATAAGAAAGATCACTTTGTCGTATTTTCATCTGAAACCAGACATGGATTTGATCAAGCCTGGGACAGCATTTTGAGTGAAATTTAGGAAATGTAGTGAAAAGCTACATTTTTTCTTATTTTTGAGATAAAAATTCTTGCAATATGGCAGAAAGTATGATAGTATGAATAAGGTTTGAAAAAACTGACCTAAGACAGTAGGGGAGTTCAACTCATAAACATCCTACCGAGGCACAAAACGGATAGAAACGTATTTGTACTTTCGTGTCTAGGTTTGGCGCGTTTTTTTATTGAAACAAGCTCGAACCCAAAATAATAACGGAGGTAAAACACTAATGAGTGAAGCTATTATCGCTAAAAAAGCAGAATTAGTTGATCAAGTTGCTGAAAAGATGAAAGCTGCTGCATCTATCGTAGTTGTAGACGCACGTGGTTTGACAGTTGAGCAAGATACAGTTCTTCGTCGTGATCTTCGTGGAAGCGAAGTTGAGTACAAAGTGATTAAAAACTCAATCTTGCGTCGTGCAGCTGAAAAAGCTGGTCTTGAAGAACTTGCATCAATTTTTGTTGGACCATCTGCGATTGCATTTTCAAACGAAGATGTTATTGCACCAGCAAAAATCTTGAACGACTTTGCTAAAAATGCTGAAGCCCTTGAAATCAAAGGTGGTGCAATCGAAGGTAAAGTTTCTTCAAAAGAAGAAATCCAAGCTCTTGCAGCATTGCCAAACAGAGAAGGTATGCTTTCTATGCTCTTATCTGTACTTCAAGCGCCAGTTCGCAACGTTGCATACGCTGTCAAAGCTGTTGCAGAAAGCAAAGAAGACGCTGCTTAAGGCGTCAACGCGTAGCCTAGTGCTACACCCATCTATTATTTATTAAAAACAAAACTATTTGGAGGAAATAACAATGGCATTGAACATTGAAAACATTATTGCTGAAATTAAAGAAGCTTCAATCCTTGAGCTTAACGATCTTGTAAAAGCTATCGAAGAAGAATTTGGTGTAACTGCGGCTGCTCCTGTGGCTGTTGCTGCAGCTGGTGCTGCTGACGCTGGTGCTGCTAAAGATTCATTCGACGTTGAATTGACATCTGCTGGCGACAAAAAAGTTGGTGTTATCAAAGTTGTACGTGAAATCACTGGTCTTGGTCTTAAAGAAGCGAAAGAACTTGTTGATGGAGCACCTGCAGTGGTTAAAGAAGGCGTTGCAACTGCAGAAGCTGAAGAAATCAAAGCTAAATTGGAAGAAGCAGGAGCTTCAGTTACTCTTAAATAATCGAGTACCTTTTACAGTACGGGGCAAACGCCCCGTGCTTTTTTGTTGGGTTGTCGTTTGTGTTTTGAACGGACTATGTATCTTGTAATTGAGTTCGGACTAGGCTCTTTGTGAAAAAGAGAGATAGAACGATTTCTTCTTTATACTCGCCAAAAATCAAAATCTGATATCGTTAATGCACCTTGCTGAGTAAAAAGCTCCTGTGGAGGTTTTTAGCCTATTCCCTTAAAACAAAAAAGAACAGAGTTCTACCTGCTTCAACAGTCTAGGAATAGACTGTTGAAGGTTGGAAATAAAACGAGTGCAACTCGTGTCAAGTGTGCCCCCCTTTGGGACATAACTGTTTCAGCTTTAGCCAGTTCCAGATTTTGATTTTTATAGAGTATTAGCTGATTACAGGTCTGGCTACCTTTAGGTACAAATTGTTCTCGAGTTCTAGGATTCTTCGTACGATTTTCTAAATTGCCACAGCTGTTGCAGCTTATACCTGCTTTACAGTAAGTAGGGTATATTGTTGTGTTTTATACGCCCCTATATCTTGTTTAATTGAGTGCAGCCTAAAACTTCGGAAAGCGGTAGGATAGTAACCTCATCTTGTGTATGAGTTTACTATCTCTTTTTGATAGAACACATAAGCGATTTCCTAATCAATGCGGAAAAAGTCTACATGTACAAACGGTTTTTCTTGCTCTATAATGGGAATGTAAGCAGTTACATTATCACATGATAGGAGGAAGTTTAGTATGACAAAAACAGCTTTGATTATTTGTGCAGGCGGGATGTCCTCGTCTCTAATCGCTAAGAAAACCATGACCCTCTTACAGGAGCAAGGCATGGACATCTTTATGGATGCGCGTGGTGTGCCAGAGGGAAGCAGAGAGATTCAGGCGGATAAGTTTGATTTGTATCTCGTCAGTCCGCAAACAAAAATGAACTTCAAGCAGTTGTCAGATGCGGCAGCTAAGTATCATAAACCGATTGTGCAAATTCCACCCCAAGCCTATATCCCGATTCCGATGGGGATTGAGAAAATGGCAGCCTTGGTCAAGGAGCATATCTAATTTAGCAAGACAAGGAATCATGTTATAGTGCTGGACAATCCAGTAAGGATTTGAAGCACCAGCTTTAAAAGACGGGAGGCGACAGTGTTCCAACCGAAAGAGAAATTATTACTGTGTTACCTGATCAAACACAGGGAAACCTTTGTGACAAGTCGTGATATAGCTGATTATTTAGAGTGTTCAGATAGGACGGTTCGCACTTACTACAAGACACTTGCGACTGTTTTGGCGACCTATCAAGGGATTGATCTGATAGCAAAGCAAGGGAAGGGCTACTGTCTGACGGTCAGTGATTATCATCAATTTCAAATCTTTTTAGAAGATGTTCAACTAGAGAACTGCCAATTGGATGACGCAAGGCTGGCTATTGATGAGCGCCAGTCGTACATTCTCAATAAATTACTATTTGATCAGAATGATATCTATTTTGATGATCTGGTTGATGAATTTTTTGTCAGTCGTTCGACCTTATCAAATGATTTCAAGAAGATTCGTCAGCAATTAGAACCCTATGAACTATGGGTCGAAAGCAAGGCCAATAAGGGAGTCTACATTTCTGGAACAGAGCGAAACAAGCGCCGCTTCATCATGGATTACTTTTTGGGAAACACCTTTGTTAACAGCCTATATCAATACGTTGATAGTCAGTTTTTCCATGAAAAAATTACCTTTGAAGAATTGATGCTCATCGTTTTAGAAGAATGCCGCAAAGGAGGAGTAACCCTATCAGACTTTGTCTTACAAAATCTCGTCATTCACATTGCCCTTGCCCTTCGGCGCATTTCAGAAGGGTTTAATATCAGCAAGCTAGATCGGATAGAGGTCTTAAAGGATTGCCACAGCTGCGCAATCGCAGAACAGATTCTCAAGCGGGTTTCAACAATAACGGACATCAAGATTCCTCCAGAAGAGGTTGATTACATCACCCTCCACTTGGTTTCTAAGGGGAATGGTTCAGAAGATGAAGAACGAGGAGTTGTCGATTTTGAACAGCAGGTAAGAAAGGAACTTCAAGAGGCGATCGCTAAGCATGGTGGCGAACTAGCCCTATCTTTTCAGCAAGATTTCCAACTAATTGAAGGTCTCCTTGCCCACCTCAAGACCCTGCGCATTCGACTAGAAAACAAGGTTTTCTTAGAAAATCCATTGTTAGCAGACATCAAGAAAGATTACCAGACCAGCCTTGATCTGTCCCGTCAGGTGATGCAAGCTTTGCCTTATTTTCAAGCCTACACTTTATCAGATGATGAGCTGGCCTATATCGCCTTACATTTTCTTGCTTCTAGGGAGCGCGTGCAGGAAGAAAGCAAGCGCCGGTATCGTATTCTAGTCATCTGTGCAACGGGTTACAGCAGTGCACAATTGCTACGAAGTCGCATTGAAAAAGAGATGGGAGATGTCCTCACCATCGTCAATGTGATTGGCTACTATGACCTCAATGACCAAGTACTGGAAAATATTGATTTTATCATCGCTACTATCGATTTGTCAGAACTCATCTTCACGATACCAGTCTATACGGTCTCTGTTTTTTTCAAAGAGGAAGAAGTACAGATGATTCAGCAGGCTATTAAGGAATTAGGTGGAAGAAGAGCAAGGCAAACCCTGCTTAAAAATACTTCTTACCAGCAGTGTGAAGAAGTATTTAATGAATACATTTCCCCAGATTATTTCTTTGTCCATCATCAGATTGAAAAAACAGCCTTGCTAGAAGAACTGGTGGCTGCCCTTGCTGATCAGGAAGATGAGCATTATACTGCGACTATGCAAAAGTGGATAACACAGCGTGAGAGTATGAGTTCTGTCGTTTTTAGTGAACACATTGCCGTTCCTCATCCCATTCAACCACTTGGGCATCATCATCGTATGGCTGTTGCCATTGTAAAGGAGGGACTGTACTGGAGCTCGGACTATCCAGCTGTTAAGTTGGTATTTTTACCCTCTTTATCGGTCTATGGTAATGAGGGACTTGAGCACCTCACTGCCTCGATTGTTGAGTTGGTTGATAAACCAGAGATACAAGAGGAACTCATCAATTGTAGCTCGTTTGATGATTTTAAAAAGATATTTTTATCGATAGGAGAAAGCTAGTTATGGATACAGAACAATTGCAGGTCGCTGCATTTGAAATTATTTTGAATAGTGGCAATGCTAGGGCCATTGTGCATGAAAGTTTTGCCGCTATGCGCAGTGGGGATTATGAACAGGCAGCTGAAAAGTTATCCCTAGCCAATGATGAATTGCTATTGGCGCACCGAGCGCAAACGAAGTTATTACAGGAATATGCGAATGGTACCGAGATTAAGATTGAGATTATCATGGTGCACGCACAGGATCATCTGATGACCTCAATGACCTTACGAGAAGTAGCACTTGAGATGTTAGAGCTCTATAAAAAGGTAGAGGGTTAATGCGGGATGAGAGAGGTAGATATGACTGAAAAGGAAAAATTGAAGTTAGAACAAGGACGCAGAGAGCACGCGATTAGGAGTTTGTACTACAATCGTTATCTGCTGATTCGATATGCGACTGCCTTTGCCTTATGTATATACATTTATTGGGTAGCCATGTTGTACATGGCGGCTTCTCCCTTCTACATCATGGCTCTCCCTCTGGTCTTGCTACTGTTTAGCATCTTGTCCATGTGGGAAATGGCGCAAATGTATACGTGTGAACAAGCTTCTCCAAAGCTGACGACCTTATTTTATCAGCTGGTGTTCGGTGTTAACTTGGTGATGATTGTCTTATGCCTAGCCCAACAAACATCCTTGTTTTTCCCGCTATTTCATACTTCGGTCAAGAGTGTATCGATTATTGTGGGAAGTCATCTTCTAGCCAGTCTAGGGATTGTCGGTATTTTATTGCGTCTGAAGCGGATTGAAGCTAGAACAGACAGGCAGTTTCAACGGCTCAAGACCTACTTAGCCTCTGGGGCGTAAGTGCTATTCATCACCACCAGTAATACTCGTCAAAAATCAAAATCTGACGTCGTTAACTCGCCTTGCTAGGAGCCCCTCTTTGGGACATAACTGTTTCAGCTTTAGCCAGTTCCAGATTTTGATTTTTATAGGGAGTATAACTTCTATTCTTGACTTTGCTGAAGGGGAGTGTCTTACCTCGTCAGAACAGAATATGACCAACAGTTTTCAATAGTATAAAAAGGAGGAAATGATAACATGTTTGGCTTTTTAGAAAAATATATCATGGGTCCGATGGCGAAGATATCAACCTTTCGTCCAGTTCGTGCCATCGTAGCAGCTGGTATGGCTTCTATTCCCTTGACCATTGTAGGGTCAGCTTTCTTGGTTCTTGGGATACTACCGCAAGCCTTTCCGATTCTAGGAGAGATTTGGGCGGTCTCGTTCGACAAATTTGTAGCCTTGACACTCTTTGCCTACAAGTGTTCAATGGGGATTCTTTCTCTCTACCTTGCCCTTGTCATCGGTTATGAATACACGAAGATCTATGTCGAGGAAGAAGAGTTGAACTTAAATCCCTTAAATGGCGGTATCTTATCAGTCTTTGCCTTTTTTATGACGATTCCAGAATTGATCTGGCAAGATGGTATGATGACGACAGTGACTGGTGAGACTACAATCGGCGGTTGGACTGTCGGGGGTGATAGCTTGGCACGCCTATCCACTTCAGGACTTTTTACAGCTATTTTGATGTCTATTCTAGCAGTACAGCTCTATCGTCTCTGTGTGAAAAAGAACTGGGTTGTTAAAATGCCAGAAGCCGTTCCAGAAGGGGTAGCGCGCTCGTTTACAGCTCTTATTCCAGCCTTTGTTGTGGCGATTAGTGTTCTGGTGATTCAGCTGGTCTTTATCTTATGTGGTACAGATATTTATAAAGTGGTGGCGATTCCGTTTGGATTTGTTACCAGCATTACAAATACCTTGCCAGGCTTGTTGGTTATTTTCTTTGTCGTTCATGCCTTATGGTTGGTAGGAATCCATGGTGCTAATATCGTTATGGGACTTGTAAATCCGATCTTACTGGCTAATATGGCATCAAATGTTGACGGTAAATTCTTGGTCGCTGCTGGTGAGTTCACCAATGCCTATGTCACGATCGGAGGTTCTGGTGCAACGCTTGTTTTGACCTTGCTCATGGCATTTACAGCACGCTCGGAACAGTTGAAAATGCTGGGTCGTGCTTCGTTAGGACCAGCAATTTTTAACATCAATGAGCCGATTATCTTCGGTCTTCCAATTGTCTATAATCCGAGCCTAGCGATTCCTTTCCTGCTTGCACCTCTCGCCTCTACAACAGTCGCCTATCTAGGGATCCAAGTCGGTTTTGCAGGAAAGACCGTTGTCCAAACCCCTTGGCCAACTCCAGTAGGGATCGGTGCCTTTATCGGAGCTGGTGGAGACATCAAAGCAGGGATTCTAGCCATTATCTGTGTCTTAGTAGCAGGTGCTATCTGGTTCCCATTCTTCAAGGCCTATGACAATAAACTGTTGAAAGAGGAAGAAGAACTGGCAAACACATAAGTATCTTGCCTCAATGAATCTCAAAAGCCAGCAGGAACCTAGGCGAAGTCGAGGTGACGAGAGACGCATGAAGCAATGTAGTGTATAATGATGGTAGCAGTGTTATAGCCGTTTAGCTTATTTTTAGTACTAGCTCAAACAGTCTGGGGATAGACTGTTTGAGGTTGGAAATAAAGAAAACGACGTTTTCGTCAAAACAGTCTGGGGATAGACTGTTTGAGGTTGGAAATAAAGAAAACGAAGTTTTCGTCAAAACGAGTTAACGAAGTAATAAAAATATAAGCTAAATGACTATACCAAAGTGATTAGAGTAATTATAATATATAAGGAGCAAAGAATGACACATACAGTATTTCCAAAAGGCTTCCTCTGGGGAGGAGCCATTGCTGCAAATCAAGCAGAAGGAGCCTATAATGTTGATGGGCGTGGTTTAGTTCAGACAGATGTGACAACAGGAGGTTCCGTTGATACCCCACGGTATACGACCTTTATTGATCAAGATGGTAAGCCTGGAAAGGTAGCAACCGTGGGACACATGGGACATATCCCTGAAGGGGCAAGATTTGCTATTTTAGACGGTTATTATTATCCCAATCATGAGGGAGTCGATTTTTACCACCGCTACAAAGAAGACATCAAACTTTTTGCTGAAATGGGGTATAGTGTATTTCGCCTATCCATTTCATGGGCTCGTATTTTCCCGAACGGAGACGATGCCGAGCCGAATCAAGCAGGTCTTGATTTCTATCGTTCGGTCTTTGAAGAATGCCACAAGTACGGCATAGAACCTCTGGTCTCTATCTGGCATTTCGACACACCTCTCTCGCTTGAAGAACGCTATGGAGGCTGGTCCAATCGTAAGGTGATTGATTTCTACGTGCGATATGCAGAGACCTTGTTCAAAGAATACAAGGGGCTAGTGAAATACTGGTTGACCTTTAATGAAATCAATGGCAGAATCATGTTTATGGAATTTTTGGGAGACAATGCCCCAGATAAGGACTACCAAGAGGCCTATCAGGATCTTCATCACCAATTTGTAGCGAGTGCGCGGGCAGTTCGATTGGCGCATGAGATTGATCCCAACTACAAGGTCGGGAATATGATTTGTGGTATTACCTACTACCCAGCGACCTGCGATCCCGCAGACATCTTGCACAATCGGCATAAGTGGGAGCAAAATATCTACTATTGCGGTGATGTTCAGGCCAAGGGGGCTTACCCAACCTATGCCAAGCGGCTCTGGAAGGAGCGCAATGTAAACCTTGAGATGACCGAGCAAGATCTGATTGATCTACGCGAGGGGAAGGTGGATCTGTATACTTTCTCTTACTATATGTCCAATAACGTGACGACACATACCGACCAAGAGCAAGTAGGTGGAAACTTCTCGCACGGCAGTAAAAATCCCTACTTGACCTATTCTGATTGGGGCTGGGCTCATGACCCGATGGGGCTTCAATACTACCTAGAAAAGATGTACGATCGTTACAACATTCCATTGATGGTCGTTGAAAATGGTCTTGGAGCTTTTGATAGAGTAGAAGAAGATGGCAGTATCCATGATGATTATCGAATTGACTATCATAGGGCTCATATCAAGGCCATGGGAGCAGCTATTGCAAATGGGGTCGATTTGATCGCCTATACAACATGGGGCTGTATCGATCTCGTTTCAGCAGGGACAGGTGAGATGCGCAAACGCTACGGTTTCATCTATGTAGATAAGGACGACGAGGGCAAGGGAACATTTGAGCGCACTCCCAAAGATTCCTTCTACTGGTATAAGGAAGTGATTGCCAGCAATGGTCAAAAAGCAATGGAAGAGTAGGTCTTGTCAGACGTGTGGTGGCAAGAGTGATGACAAGCTAGCCATCAGTTGCTATATCAAAAAATGAGGGAAAAAAGAGAGGAGAAGAGAATGATAGGATTTATCGCAGCCTTTTTGACCACCTTTGGCTTTGTACCACAAGTCATCCGGGTGATGAAGACAAAAGATACCACCTCCATTTCCTTGGGAATGTATCTGATGTCTGTGACAGGAATGCTTTTATGGTTGACCCACGGTCTTGTTATACAGGATATGGCTCTCGTCGCTGCCAATATCATTTCTGCGACGCTGTCAGGCATTATCTTGTACTATAAGTTATGCTATAACTAATGATTTAGAGGCTGGGCTTAAGTCCAGCCTCGCTTCTCATGGCTCGTGTCAACATCTCAGCGCAGGGCTTGATTGGCAGATTTGTTCGTGTTTCTCACTCCGAATCTGACCTAATCAACTGTGCGGGGGTGGGAAGACGAACTCTTTTTCGACCAGTCGAGTTCTTTTTCACTCCCTCATGATTTTATAGTCATTTAGTTTATATTTTTATTACTTCGTTAACTCGTCTTGTATAATTGAACTCGGGCTACGAGCTGTGCAAAAAAGATAGTTTTTCCTAGAACTTGTAGTTCTTCGTCAAAACTCCTATTTTTGCTTTGCTCGTTTAACGCCCTTGTATCTTGTATAATTGAACTTGAGCTACAACTCACTGACAAAAAGATAAATACTCCTAGAAGCCAAAGCTTCTTCGTCGTATTTCCTATTTTGTCTAGGAGTTGCTTAACGCTCTCGTATCTTGAGTTGTACCATTGAGAAAAGTTACACTTTTCTTATCTGTCACTTGTCTAGTTATCAACTAGACAACTACCTGCGACTTTTAACGAAAACTTCCTTTTCTTCATTTTCCACCTCAAACAGTCTCTCCCCAGACTGTTTTGACGAAAACTTCCTTTTCTTCATTTCCCACCTCAAACAGTCTCTCCCCAGACTGTTTTGACGAAAACTTCCTTTTCTTCATTTCCCACCTCAAACAGTCTCTCCCCAGACTGTTTTGACGAAAACTTCCTTTTTTTCATTTCCCACCTCAAACAGTCTCTCCCCAGACTGTTTTGACGAAAACTTCCTTTTCTTCATTTCCCACCTCAAACAGTCTCTCCCCAGACTGTTTGAGCTAGTACTAAAAATAAACTAAACGGCTATATAAAATGCTACTAGCTTGTCGAGATCTTGGACGGAGAAAGGATGCATAATGGAAAAAATACTATATGTGATGAGGCATGGCGAAACGCTCTTTAATACGCAAAAGCGCGTGCAAGGGGCATGTGATTCTCCCTTAACAGAGGCGGGAATCGCACAGGCTCAAGCGGTCGCAGCCTATTTTAAGCGTGAAAAATACCAGTTTGAAGCAGTTTACAGTTCGACCCAAGAAAGGGCGACAGATACGGCAAAAATCGTAGCCCAAACCGATAAAGTGATCCAGCTAAAAGGGATAAAAGAAATGAATTTTGGTATGTTTGAAGCTCAAGATGAGATGTTACTGCCTAAGCATCGACCGAATGCAACCTCCTTTGAGGATTTACTGGTTCCCTTTGGTGGGGAGGATATCATTGAGGTTGGAAAGCGCGTCTACCAGACACTTGTGGATACGATGAAGCAACACGAAAGGGCTTGTCTATTTGTCAGCCACGGAGCAGCTATGTGGGGGCTTATTCAATTCTTGAACATTGACTTCCCGCCGGGTGTCTGGCTGACCAACTGTGCCATTACGAAATGGTCCTTGACAGACGATAGCCTGACCCTAAGGGAGGTGATTCTTCCTTCCCAACAGTTTAGGAGTTACTTATTTGATGAGGAGAATAAATGAAAAAACTTATATTTTTAGATGTTGATGGTACCTTGGTGGATTATCACAATCGTATACCAGCTAGCGCGGCCACTGCCATTCGTCAGGCGCGGGAAAATGGACATTTGGTTTTTGTCTGTACTGGACGAAGCAAGGCAGAGATGCAGGAAGCAATCTGGGAGATCGGTATTGATGGAATGATTGGGGGAAATGGTTCCTACATAGAACACCGTGGACAAGTGATCATGCACCAGCTGATTGCAAAAGAGGAAGCCATCGCAGTAGTAGATTGGCTTCATGATAGAGGGCTCGAATTTTATTTAGAAAGTAATAATGGCTTGTTTGCAAGTGAGCATTTCCGTGAAAAAGGTAGGGCAGTCCTTCAAACCTACATGCTTGGCAAGGGGATGACAGCCGAACAAGTAGAGAACTTAGAAGCAGAAGATATCATCCATGGCCTAGTCTTCAACGAGGAACTCTACCGCGATGACCTCAATAAAATTAGTTTTATTCTCTCCTCCTATCAAGATTATCTGGATGCCAAAGAAGCCTTCCCGCACTTGGCAGCAAATACCTGGGGCGGTCGCGGAGAAACAGCGCTCTTTGGAGATTTGGGGCTGAAAGGCAATAACAAGGCGCGGGCTATTGAAGTGCTACTCGAACATCTAGGGCGTTCTCCAAAAGATACCATTGCCCTTGGAGATGCTAAAATTGATATTCCCATGCTGGACTATTGTGCTGTCGGGGTTTCAATGGGAAATGGAGGGTCTGAAATTCGAGCTATGGCTGATATGGTGACAGATGATGTAGAGCAAGATGGTCTCTATCATGCCTTTGAACGATTAGGGTTGATCTAATAGTCGCAACAATCACAGGTAAGACAAGAGTCGAGATGTAGACAGTGCTGGAGTACGGCAAGCCGAAAGCGACCATCTATCAAAGTTCATTGTACTCATGGCTATAAAAGCAAAACTCCTCTAAAGCTATCAGCAGCAGAAGAACTTGTTGTCCCTAAAACTGATGTGCAGAGTGATACCAAAGACTCTGAAAAAGAAACCAAAAGTACGACTGAAAACGAGGAGCATCAGGACGGACAGTCTCAAGAGGGTTCGAGTGATAAAAAGTCGGAAAATGGAGAACAAGGAAGAAATGGAAAGCAGCCTGGAGAGGATAAATAGGGAAAGCGAGTGACACGCAGCCATAATGACAATGGCGGAAAGAGGAAAGGAACTGTTTCCCCAAGTGGTCAAACGCAGCCATTACCCAATTCAGAGTAGGCAAACAAACAGCAAGTTCTTCCCATGACAGGGACTAAGATGAGTTTGCTCCCTCTTTTAATGGGTGGTATTTCCGCCCGCTTTGCTGGCTCTATCCGAGCTAAAAGTAAGGCAAAAAACGAGTAAGTCGAAGGATTGGAGAATTAAAAAATAATGGTTCATGAGGAGGCAGGGCAAGAAGCCCAGCCCTCTCTTTTTTGCGTACGTTTTTCAATCGAACTACCATGAAACCATAGGAGAGGAAAAGATGGCAAAAATATGTATTACTTTACAGGGTTTGAATCCCTATCCATTCGTGATCGTAATGAAAGTGATGTTTTTCCCATATTTTTGAAGAATAATTTGTTATAATGGTACAATATATAAAAAGACGAGGGATGTTTGATGAATAAGCGAGAGCGCCTAGAAGAAATTACTAGATTGGTTCATAAAAAGGGGACGATTCGCATTTCAGAAATTGTTGATTTGTTGAATGTGACAGATATGACTGTCAGGAGAGACTTTGGTGAGCTGGAAGACAAGGGGATTTTAACAAAGATCCATGGTGGTGCTAGGAGTAATAAGGCTTTTCAATTGAGAGAGTTTTCCCATTCGGAAAAGCATGTTCAAAATATTGAAGCCAAGCGCTCTATTGCGACAAAAGCGGCGCAGTTGATCGAAGATGGTGACACGATCTTCCTAGGACCCGGGACAACAGTAGCTTGTCTTGCAGAGGCGATTACCAATCCTAAACTAACGGTCATGACCAACTGTCTTCCGGTTTTTACCATTTTATCTCATAAGAAGTCAGAAGACTTTCAAGTTTACTTGCTTGGCGGTGAATGGCGAGCAGTTACAGAATCGTTTGTTGGGGAAATGACCAATACACTACTGGAAAACATGCACTTTAATAAGATGTTTTTTAGTGGCAATGCGGTCAAGGAAAATGACATTATGACCTCTACCCTGACAGAAGCCTACACCCAGCGACTGGCCCTAAAGCATTCTCTTGAAAAGTATCTCCTGATTGATGCTAGTAAAATCGGAAAAGAAGATTTTACCACTTTTTGCCATTTAAAAGATGTTACAGCAGTGATTAGTGAGCAATTGACAGATGAAGAACACTACCGTTATTTAACAGCCTATACAGAAGTGATTAGTGAATAATGTTTGAAAATCAACTATTTTTAAAAATAGTTGATTTTTGTTGTGTTTTCCAACAAAAAATGTTTGAAATATGTTGACTTTATGTTTGTTTAGGTGTATAATACAAATATAAAGCGAGCCGCTTTTAACCGTTTTTCAAAACATTTTTCCGGAAGAATAAACAAGACACACAAGGAGAAAACAATGACAATTATTATCGGTGCTGATCCAGCAGGAGAAAACCTCAAAAATGTTCTTCAGCATTTTCTTGTTGAGCTAGGCTATGAAGTGCTTGATGTGAGCAGTGGTAAGGACTTTGTTGATACCACTTTAATGATTGCACAGGAAGTAAACAGACAGGAAGACAACCTCGGAATTGCAATTGATGCCTATGGTGTTGGTTCTTTTATGACAGCAACAAAAATCAAAGGTATGATTGCGGCAGAAGTTTCAGATGAACGTTCTGCCTATATGACACGTGGTCACAATAACTCTCGGATCATCACTCTCGGTAGCGAGATTGTTGGAGAAGGGTTAGCCAAAAATATCGTAAAAGGATTTGTGGAAGGTGTCTATGATGGCGGGCGCCACCAGATCCGTGTCGATATGCTCAATAAGATGTGTTAAGGAGAGGAGAAAAGGATGAAAATTGCAGTTGGATGCGATCATATTGTGACCTATGAAAAAATCGCAGTGGTCAATTATTTGAAAAATCAAGGCTATGAAGTGCTTGATTGTGGGACTTACGACAGCGTCAGAACCCACTATCCTATCTTTGGTAAAAAGGTTGGTGAAGCAGTTGTTAGCGGTGAGGCAGATTTGGGAATTTGTATCTGCGGAACAGGTGTTGGAATCAACAATGCAGTCAACAAGGTACCGGGTGTCCGTTCTGCCCTCGTCAGAGATATGACATCAGCTCTATATGCTAAGACAGAGTTGAACGCCAATGTGATTGGTTTTGGTGGGAAAGTGACCGGCGAATTGTTGATGTGTGACATTATTGATGCCTTTATTCAAGCAGAATATCAGCCGACAGCTGAAAATAAGCGCTTGATTGAAAAGTTGGCAAAGATTGAGACCATCAATCAGGAACAAACAGATACTGCTTTCTTTGATGAGTTCATTGAAAAATGGAATCGTGGCGAGTATCAAGACTAAGCTTAAAAGCTGAATAGGTGGAATATAAGATGACAGTAAAAAATCAAAAATATACTTTAATGGAAAAAGTCAGTAACTCAGCAGGAATTATTTCTGCCCTCGCCTTTGATCAGCGAGGTGCTCTGAAAAAAATGATGGCTAAGTATCAGGATTCAGAGCCAACAGTTGAGAATATTGAACTCTTAAAAAGCATTGTATCAGAAGAGTTAACGCCTTACTCTTCTTCTATCTTGCTCGATCCAGAATACGGTCTACCAGCTTCTCATCTGCGTGATAGCCAATCAGGATTGCTATTAGCGTATGAAAAGACAGGCTATGATGTCAGCACGACGAGCCGCTTACCTGATTGCTTGGTAGAATGGTCCGTAAAACGCCTCAAAAAAGAGGGAGCAGACGCTGTTAAATTTCTCTTGTACTATGATATAGACGGTGATGCATACGTCAATTTACAAAAGCATGCCTATATTGAGCGCTTGGGTTCAGAATGTGCGGCAGAAGGGTTACCTTTCTTCTTGGAGATTTTGAGCTATGACGAGCGGATTCAAGACACGAGCAGTCCAGAATTTGCTAAAGTGAAGCCGAGAAAAGTCATTGAAGCCATGAGAGTATTCTCGGATCCAGTATTTGGAGTAGATGTTCTCAAGGTAGAAGTTCCTGTGAATATGGCCTATGTAGAAGGATTTGCACAGGGAGACGAGATTGTCTATACAAGGGACGAGGCAGCTGCTTACTTCAAACAACAAGATGCAGCAACTCCCCTACCTTATATCTATTTGAGTGCAGGTGTGTCTGCCAGCCTTTTCCAAGAAACCCTAACATTTGCTCATGAGTCAGGTGCTGCATTTAATGGTGTCTTGTGTGGACGTGCTACCTGGGCGGATTCAGTTCAAATTTATATGGAACAGGGTGAAGAAGCTGCCAGAAATTGGTTGAGAACACAGGGACGTCAGAACATTGAATCCTTAAATGAAGTACTGATTAGGACGGCTTCCTCTTGGAAAAAACGTGTTGGTTTACATCCGTAAATGTAAAGGTTTACAAGAATATTTTTTCGTGATATAATTGTTTCAGTAGTTTGTATAGAGTGGATTGTAACTAAGAAAATTAGGCAAGACCGCAGATGAATAAGGATGGAAACGTTCTTAGCTCATTTGTGGTCTTTTGTATTAAAAAGATAAAGGAGATCAGTCTTTAGATGTATCGTATTGTACAACCTTTAAATAATAATGCAGCTTTAGTAAAAAACGAACAGGGGGAGCAATCGGTTGTGATGGGAATGGGGGTTGCCTTTCAAAAGAAAAAAGGTGATCTGGTTCATGCTCAAAAAATTGAAAAGGTATTTTCCCTAAAAAGTTCGGAATCCAAAGACCATTTCTTCATGCTATTGAAAGATGTTCCGCTAGACTTTATTACGGTGACCTATCAGGTGATTGATCAGCTGTCACAGCAATATGATTATCCGATACAAGACTATATCTATGTGACCTTAACCACTCATATTTATTGTGCGTATAAGGCTGTTTTAGATCAGACCTATCAGGAAAGTAAACTTCCAAACATGTTGCAAGACTATCCTATCGAATATCAGATTGCGACAGAAGCCTTGGCGATTTTCCGCCAGAAAATTCTACACGATTTTCCGGAAGATGAAACGGGTAGAATCGCCTTGCATTTTATCAATGCAAAAGGTAAGAAGACAGAGGATCCAATCCTAAAAGTAGAGACAATGCAGATGGTCTTATCCTTGGTTGAAAGAGAATTAGCAGCCAACGGTATTTTAAGAACCAAAGAAAACAGCAAGTTCTACGACCGCTTGATGGTTCATTTGACCTATTTTATTCGCTATTCAGATAAGGAGCATAGTGGCTCATCATCTTTAGATCAGATGGCAGCAACGATGCAACTTGCCTATCCTAAAGCCTATGAGTTAGGATCACGCATCCATTATATGATAGCCAATGAATTAGGGATCAGTCCAAACGAAGGCGAGAAAATGTATATTGTCCTTCATGTTCAACGTTTATTATAATACTTTAACTTATCCATCATCAAAAGGAGGAAATAAAATGAATAGAGAAGAAATTACCCTACTTGGTTTTGAAATCGTTGCCTTTGCAGGAGACGCTCGCTCCAAATTGTTGGAGGCTTTGACAGCTGCCCAGCAGGGGGATTTTGATCGGGCAGAGCAGCTGATTGCAGCAGCTAATGAATGTATCGTAGAAGCCCATCATACGCAAACCTCTCTGTTACAAAAAGAAGCGGCAGGAGACGATCTAGCATTTAGTGTGACTTTGATGCATGGTCAGGATCACTTAATGACGACCTTATTATTGAAAGACATGATGTCTCATATGATTGAATTGTATAAGAGAGGAAGCTAATATGAATCAGTTAATTGCACAAATCGAGCGTGGTAAGCCTCTATTTGAAAAAGTTTCACGCAATATCTACTTGCGTGCCATTCGCGATGGTTTTATCGCTGCCATGCCAGCCATCCTATTTTCTAGTATCTTTTTGCTCATTGCCTTTGTTCCAAATATCTTTGGATTCACCTGGTCAGATGAGGTAGAGGCAATGATCATGAAGCCCTATAACTATACCATGGGGATCGTGGCAGTAGTGGTAGCAGGAACAACAGCTAAGTCCTTGACAGATAATGTCAATCGTAGCCTACCAAAGACCAATCAAATCAACTTCATTTCTACAATGATCGCTTCTATTTCTGGCTTTTTATTGCTAGCTTCAGATGGGATTGAAGGTGGGTTTGCAAGTGGTTATATGGGGACCAAGGGTCTATTGACAGCATTTCTAGCAGCTTTTGTAACGATAAATGTTTACCGCGTCTGCGTGAAAAATAATGTCACCATTCGGATGCCAGAAGAAGTTCCACCGAATATCTCACAAGTATTTAAGGATATTATTCCCTACGCTTTAACGATTTTAGGAATTTATGCGATTGATTTAGCAGCTCGTCAGCTGGTAGGAAGCAGCGTAGCTGAAGCTATTTTGAAATTCTTTGAACCCCTATTTACAGCAGCAGATGGCTACCTAGGGATTACCATTATTTTTGGTGCTTTTGCCCTCTTCTGGTTCGTTGGGATCCATGGTCCATCCATTGTAGAACCTGCGATTGCAGCGATTACCTATGCGAATATTGAAACCAACTTCCAGTTGCTTCAAGCTGGTCAGCATGCTGATAAGGTTTTGACACCAGGTACTCAAATGTTTATCGTCACCATGGGTGGTACAGGAGCGACCCTAGTGGTACCATTTATGTTTATGTTCTTGTGTAAATCGAAACGAAACAAGGCTATTGGACGTGCTTCTGTCGTTCCGACCTTCTTTGGTGTAAATGAGCCGATTTTGTTCGGGGCACCGATCGTTTTGAATCCAGTGTTCTTCGTTCCCTTTATTTTTGCACCGATTGCCAATGTCTGGATTTTCAAGTTCTTCGTTGACAGCTTGAGCATGAACAGTTTCAGTGTAAACCTACCGTGGACAACGCCTGGTCCATTAGGAATTATTATGGGAACTAATTTTGCTCCCCTAGCCTTTGTTCTTGCTATTTTATTAGTGGTAGTAGATGTAGTGATTTATTATCCATTCCTAAAAGTATACGACCGTCAAGTTCTCGCAGAAGAAGAAAGTGGTAATGTAAACAATGAGCTCAAAGACAAAGTAGCAGCTAACTTTAATACCTCAAAAGCAGATGCCATTCTTGAGAAGCAATTGTCTGATAATACAATCACAGAAGAAACCAATGTGTTGGTCTTGTGTGCCGGCGGTGGAACCAGTGGTTTACTAGCCAACGCCCTTACAAAGGCTGCGAGAGAATATGGCGTACCTGTAACGGCTGCGGCAGGAAGTTACGGAGCTCACCGTGAGATTTTACCAGAATATGACCTCGTCATTCTTGCGCCTCAAGTAGCTTCAAACTATGCAGACATGAAGAATGAAACAGACGCATTGAAGATTCGTCTAGCCAAGACAGAGGGAGCAGAGTATATCAGATTAACCCGAGACGGTAAGGGTGCTCTAGCTTTTGTCAAAGAACAATTAGAAAACTAGAGGTGGAAAATGACCAAACAATTACCGCAAGATTTTATTTTTGGTGGAGCAACAGCAGCCTATCAAGCAGAAGGTGCCACTCAAATTGATGGCAAGGGATCCGTTGCATGGGACAAGTATCTCGCAGACCATTATTGGTACCGTGCAGACCCTGCCAGTGATTTTTATCATCGCTATCCAGTTGATTTGGAATTGGCAGAAAAATTTGGGGTCAATGGTATTCGAATTTCCATTGCCTGGTCTCGGATTTTTCCGACAGGCTACGGGGAGGTCAACCCCAAAGGGGTAGCTTTTTATCATCAATTGTTCGCAGAATGCCATAAGCGGAATGTAGAACCCTTTGTGACCCTGCATCATTTTGATACACCAGAAGCCTTGCATTCTCAAGGAGACTTTCTCAACCGCGCTACCATTGATCATTTTGTGGACTATGCAGCCTTTTGCTTTGAAGAATTTTCAGAAGTGAAGTTTTGGACAACCTTTAATGAGATTGGACCAATCGGGGATGGCCAATATTTGGTCGGCAAATTCCCGCCAGGTATCCAGTACGATCTAGCAAAGGTCTTTCAATCTCATCACAATATGATGGTGGCTCACGCACGAGCGGTCAAGCAATTTAAAGACAAGGGCTATGCAGGCGAGATTGGGGTCGTTCATGCCCTGCCGACCAAGTATCCCTATAACCCTGAAGATCCAGCTGATGTTCGGGCAGCAGAGCTAGAAGACATCATCCACAATCGCTTTATTTTGGATGCGACCTACCTTGGGGAGTATTCAGAGGAAACCATGCAAGGGGTTGACCATATTTTAGCGATCAATGGTGGAGAACTTGACCTACGGGAAGAAGATTTTGAGCATTTGCAAGCTGCCAAAGACCTAAATGATTTCCTAGGAATCAATTACTACATGAGTGATTGGATGCGGGGAGATCTGGTAGAAGAAACAGAAATCACCCATAACGGAAAAGGTGAAAAGGGTGGTTCCAAGTATCAGATCAAAGGTGTTGGTCGCAGAGAATTTGATGTGGATGTTCCAAGAACAGATTGGGATTGGATGATCTATCCGCAAGGCTTGTACGACCAAATCATGCGAGTGAAGACCAACTATCCAAATTATAAAAAAATCTACATCACAGAAAATGGTTTGGGATACAAGGATGAATTTGTGGATGGGACAGTCTACGATGATGCCAGGATTGACTATGTGCGTCAGCATTTAACGGTGATTGCCAACGCGATTGCAGATGGTGCGAACGTCAAAGGCTACTTCCTTTGGTCCTTGATGGATGTCTTTTCTTGGTCAAATGGCTATGAGAAACGCTACGGTCTTTTCTATGTTGATTTTGAGACCCAAGAGCGCTATCCTAAGAAGAGTGCTTATTGGTATAAGCAGGTTGCTGAAAGTAAGATGATCGAATAGCCAATGCTCACTCTTGAACTGTTTCCGAGCTTTTAGCTACCGAGGCAGTTGACACAATACGCTTTTAATGTTTGAAGAGTATCAGAACGAAAATAAGAGACTGACTTTATTATGCCAGTCTCTTATTTTACATTGAAAAAGATTATAAAAAAAGCTAGAATAGAAAGAAATAACTTGAAGAAAAGGAGAGGAAATGAAAAGTTTAGAAGCCAAGATTCAGACTGCGGGGGAGGTTTTAGGGGAATCCATTTTAAAAGTAGATTCTTTTCTGACCCATCAGGTAGACATAGCATTGATGAAAGAGATTGCTCAAGTCTTAGCTGAACGATTTGCACAGGAGGGTATTACCAAAGTAGTGACCATTGAAGCGTCTGGTATCGCCCCTGCCCTCTATACGGCAGACGCCTTGCAGGTGCCAATGATTTTTGCGAAAAAATCAAAGAATATTACAATGACCGAGGGGATTTTAACGACAGAAGTCTATTCGTTTACCAAACAGGTAACAAGTACAGTCTCTATTGCCCAACGTTTGCTTAGCCCTAAGGATCGCGTGCTAATCGTTGATGATTTTCTAGCAAATGGCGAAGCTGCAAAGGGTCTGATTGACCTCATAGAGCAGGCAGGTGCAGAGGTAGTAGCTGTTAGTATCGTCATTGAAAAATCTTTTCAACAAGGCCGTAAGAATTTAGAAAACGCAGGCTATCCCGTCGTTTCTCTTGCACGATTGGATCGCTTTGAAAACGGTCAAGTTGTATTTAAAGAAGCAGATGTTTAAATAAGATACGAGAGCGTTAAACAACTCCTAGACAAAATAGACAATCGAAGCAGGTTGTCTTGCAACCAATGAGATTGGTCTTTTTGTCAGAGAGTTGTAGCTCGAGTTCAATTAAATAAGATACGAGGACGTCAAAAAAGCGACTGAAAATTAGGAAACATGACGAAGAGATTAGAGAGAGTTTGCTTCGCAAACTTCTATTTCCCGCCTCCAAAGGTATCCCATACCTTTGGAGCTAGGAATGTTTATCCTTAAAGGGAGCCACATCTGCAAGTAACTAAAGTTACAACAGTTGCGTCTCTTTTTTCCGAGCTTTTAGTCCGAGTTCAGTTACACAAGATACAAGAGCGTTTGACACGAGTTTCACTCGTTCTATTTCCAACCTTCCACAATCTATTCCTAGACTGTTTGACACGAGCACTGCTCGTTCTATCTCCCACCTTCCACAGTCTATTCCTAGACTGTGGAAGCAACTCCTAGACAAAATAGGCGGCCGAACAGAAGCGGTTCGCTTCGTAGTGAGACCCCCACAAAGGCAACTAGATTGGCGTGTTAGCGACAATCAGATGCCTACTGTGTCTTAATCTAGAGTTGCTCAACTTTTCGATTACGCTTTGTCAGTGAGTTGTAGCTCGAGTTCAATTATAAGATGTGAAGCCGTTAAGAAACCGAATGAAAAATAGGAAATCGAAGCAGGTTGCTTTGCAACCAATGAGATTTATCTTTTTTCCGAGGTTTTAGGCTGAACTCAATTAAACAAGATACAAACCTCGTTCAAAACTCAAAGCGCATTCACAAAGGACAAGTCAGATTATAGAAAAACGAACAAAAATTGGCGATAAACTCCAAACTTTTGTTCGTTTTTATAGTCTATGGCTAATATCCAAGGAAAATCAAAAGTAGTCGAAAGAGACGGTAGAACTGGTGTTCAGCGATTTCCTTGCCTCCTTGGGTTTTGATAGTAATAGCTTAGAGCTAGCTTTTACTCTTCGATCGTTTGTCGTAAGGCTTGTGCGGTAGTGACAGGCAGGATACGGACGCGGTTGAGGGTGAGCAGTCCATTAGCAGCAGAAGCAAGTCCCTCGTTAGTGGTTACTCCGAGTTTATAGTGGGCATCTTCGACTGTTTTTATGGTCTGTCCAGAATAGCGACCTGCAGGATAGGCAACAGCAATGGTATCCTGATGAAGATTGTGATCCAGATACTCCTTAGAGTTCTTTAGTTCAGCCTGTTGTGTTTCTGGTGTACTATATTCCAAATCGGGGTGGTTGACTGTATGGCTTTGGAAGGACATGCCATTTTCCTGCATTTCCTTGATTTGATCCAAAGTCAAGTGATCTGGCTGCGTATCAGTAGCGCCTGTGATGACATTATTGGTTGCTTTCATCTTGTATTGTTTGAGTAGCGGATACGCGATACTGTAAAAATCCCAGAGGCTGTCATCAAAAGTGAGCCAGACGACTTTTTTGTCTTTCGGCAGGACATTTTCTGTTAGGATTTTGTAGGCTTCTTCAGGTGTAAGAGTATAGTAGCCTGCTTCTTGGAATGCCTGGAGATGACTTTCAAACGTAGTCGGATCAACGATCAGATTGGCATTGGCGGCTTCTTCAGGAGCCATCACATGGATAGCATGATACATGAGAATCGGAATCTTGACAGGCTCTGCTTGTTTTTCCCAGATGATGTCCTCGCTACTTGTCTGATTAACTTGGCTCGGATCAGGGCTTACTTCTTGTGAAGTTGATGTCGAAGTGGTGGTGACTGTCTTGTCCTGCTGTGGGCTAGGATTGACAAGTTCTAGAATAGCATTACGATTGAGATAGATGATGGTAGCTACTAGGATGACCAGCAAGCTAGCCACCACGCTCCATAGGTGCTTGGTATGTTTCCGGTGTTTTCGATTGATTCGCTTAGAACGACTTCTTTGTTCGGGCATAAGAACCTCCTTTTTCTCTGTATCTATTATAGCAAAATTTTTGCCAACTGCTTCGATTATCTGCTATAATAATAAAAATAGTTTTTTTAAGGAGTAGGTATGACAGTGAAAATTGGTCTATTAGGATTTGGTACAGTAGCGAGTGGTATTCCATTCTTATTGAAAGAAAATGCAGAGAAGATTCAGCAAGCTGCTCAGGAAGAGATTGAAATCGCCAAGGTCTTGGTGCGTGATAATGCGGAAAAAGAGCGCCTAGAAGCAGCAGGACATACTTACCATTTTGTGACAAATGTTGATGAGATTTTAGCAGATGCTGAGATTCAGATTGTTGTCGAGCTAATGGGACGGATTGAGCCAGCAAAGACCTTCATTAGTCGTGCCTTGGAAGCTGGTAAACATGTTGTAACAGCCAACAAAGATTTATTGGCGGTGCATGGTAGTGAGTTGCGGGGGCTTGCGACAAAGCATGGGGTAGCTCTTTATTATGAAGCAGCGGTTGCGGGTGGCATTCCCATCTTACGAACCCTGTCCAACTCATTTGTATCTGACAAGGTAACCCGTGTCCTTGGGGTCTTGAATGGGACTTCTAACTTCATGATGACCAAGATGGTAGATGAGGGCTGGACCTATGAAGAAGCCTTAAAAACAGCTCAAGAATTGGGTTATGCCGAATCTGATCCGACCAACGACGTAGAGGGGATTGATGCGGCTTATAAGGCTGTTATTCTTAGCCAATTTGCGTTCGGTATGACTATTGACTTTGACAATGTTGAACACAAGGGGATTTCCAAGATTTCACCAGACGATGTAGCGGTGGCGCAGGAATTGGGCTATGTCATCAAATTGGTCGGTGATATTCGCGAGACAGCCTCTGGCTTGTCAGCAGAAGTTTCCCCGACTTTCTTACCGAAAGCTCATCCCTTAGCCAGTGTCAATGGTGTGATGAACGCTGTTTTTGTGGAGTCAATCGGTATTGGTCAATCAATGTATTATGGCCCGGGAGCTGGGCAAAAACCGACCGCAGCTAGTGTGACGGCAGATATTATCCGCATTGTCCGCCGTTTGCAAGATCAGACTGTCGGCAAGGCCTTTAACGAATTTTCTCGTCCACTTCAACTGGCGGCGCCGGGTGATGTGCGTAGTGAGTATTATTTCTCTATCGTGGCACCTGATAAAACTGGAACCTTGTTGCAGTTGGCTGAAATGTTCAATGCTGAGGAAATTTCCTTTAAGCAAATCCTTCAGCAGGCTTCTGATGGCAAGCAAGCACGTCTAGTCATTGTGACGCATAGTATGAGCAAGACCCAGCTGGAAAATGTGACGGCTAAGTTAGCAGCAGCTGGAGATTTCACGCTTCAAAACACCTTCAAAGTATTGGGGGAGTAAGATGAAAATAATTGTCCCAGCAACGAGTGCCAATATTGGACCGGGATTTGATTCTCTTGGGGTCGCCCTGTCCAAATACCTAACCATTGAAGTCGTACAGGCGCAGGATAAGTGGTTTGTCGAACATGATTTAGAGTTCGTTCCATCAGACGAGTACAATCTTCTGATTAAGACGGCTCTAAAGGTCTGTCCAGATTTACAACCACATCACGTCCGCATGATCAGTGATATTCCCCTAGCGCGCGGTCTTGGCTCATCAAGTTCTGTTATTGTAGCAGGAATTGAACTGGCTAACCAATTGGCTGATTTGCAGTTAAGTGCTGATGAAAAATTATGTTTGGCAACGGAAATCGAAGGACATCCTGACAATGTTGCGCCAGCGATTTTTGGCAACTTGGTCATCTCAAGTTATGTCAACAAAAAAGTAGCCAAGATTGTGACGGAGTTTCCAGAGGCTAGCTTTATCGCCTTTATTCCCAATTATCCTTTGCGGACCAGTGAGAGCCGCGGGGTATTACCGACGCAATTCTCATCCAAAAAGGCTGTTGCGGCAAGTGCCATTGCCAACGTAGCTATCGCAGCCTTGCTGACGGGAGATCTAGCGGAGGCTGGCAAAGCGATTGAAGCAGACTTGTTCCACGAGCCTTTCCGCCAAAAACTGGTTCAGGAATTTTACCCGATTCGTCACTTAGGGTCTGAATTGGGAGCGTATGCGACCTATTTATCAGGAGCTGGACCAACGGTTATGGTCTTGGCAGAAAAAGCTAAAGAAGAGGCTGTCAAAGAAGCAATTGACGCCTTACAATTAGACGGAGAGTGCTTTATTTTAAACGTTGACAAACAGGGTGTCCGTGTAGAAGCATAAGGGATCTTGAACCTTCCTTGTGGTCTTGACGGAGTCGGTCAACAGTCCATAGATAAAAGAAACAGGGAATCGCTTCTTTTGTTTCTTTTTTATCGTTTTCTATTAGGAATTTTGGTATAATAAACTGAATGTACTTTGGGAGTAAGAAAAGATGAAAGAGAAAATCAAACAAACGTTAGTAGAAATCGATATTCGTTTCGATGAGCCTCTAAAAGACTATACCTATACCAAGGTTGGGGGTAAAGTGGACTATTTAGCCTTTCCCCGCAATCGCTACGAATTGGTACGGATTGTGGAATTTGCAAATCGGGAAAATGTTCCCTGGATGGTGCTTGGTAATTCTAGTAATATTATCGTGCGCGATGGTGGGATCCGCGGTTTTGTCATTCGTATGGACAAGCTAAATAGCATTACCGTATCAGGATATACGATTGAGGCAGAAGCAGGTGCTAATCTGATCCAAACCACTCAGGTTGCTGCCCATCACTCTCTGTCGGGCTTTGAATTTGCCTGCGGTATTCCCGGAAGTATCGGTGGTGCAGTCTTTATGAATGCGGGTGCCTACGGTGGTGAGATTTCCCATATTCTGGTTTCAGCCCAGATTTTAACGCCAAAAGGCTATGTAGAAACGCTGGACGCTCGTGAGTTGACCTTTGGCTATCGTTCATCTATCTTACAAGAGAATGGCGCTATTGTTTTATCAGCAAAGTTTGCTTTAAAACCCGGGAACCATACAATGATTCAGCAAGAAATGCAGCGCTTGACCCATCTGCGTGAACTGAAGCAGCCCTTGGAATATCCCTCTTGTGGATCAGTCTTCAAGCGTCCGCTAGGTCATTTTGCAGGGCAATTGATTATGGAAGCAGGATTAAAAGGGCACCGTATCGGTGGTGTTGAGGTTTCTCAGAAACATGCAGGCTTCATGGTCAATGTCGCAGATGGAACTGCCCAAGATTACGAAGATTTAGTGGCATATGTCATTGAAGCTGTAAAAAAACATTCAGGAGTGACCCTAGAGCGTGAAGTACGGATTTTAGGAGATTCCTTAGACTAATATAGCAAAACAAGATACGAGGACGTCAAAAAAGAGACCGAAAATTAGGAAACATGACGAAGAAGTTAGAGAGGGGGTGCTTTGCAAACTTCTCTTCAAAGGTATCTCATAGCTTTGGGGCATAGTTCGTACTCAATGACATCAAGGCAAGCTAACAACATGTTGTTTTGATTTTGAAAGAGTAGAAACTTATTTCCACTAAGACACAAGTTGACAAAGTCTCTTTTTGATTTTAAAGAAATAGGAAGAGAGTAACCAATGGAAAGTCCATAGTAAGGGAGGTGAAGCCTATCGTAACCGGTAGTATAGAAGGTAGTGATCATACCTTAGAGTCAGAAAAGGCCTAACAGAGCCTTTAATCTGTAATCCATATAAAGAAGGAAATTATGAGAATTGAAGAAACCAATTATCGAATTTAAGAACGTTTCAAAAGTATTTGAAGATAGTGGGACAGTCGTTTTAAAGGATATCAATTTTGAGCTAGAAGAAGGGAAATTTTACACCCTCTTAGGTGCTTCTGGTTCAGGAAAATCCACCATTTTGAATATTATTGCAGGGCTGTTAGATGCTACTTCGGGTGATATTTATCTGGACGGTGAGCGAATCAATGATGTACCGACCAATCGGCGTGATGTCCACACGGTCTTCCAGTCTTATGCACTTTTTCCGCACATGACTGTTTTTGAAAACGTGGCCTTTCCCCTTAAATTACGAAAAATTCCCAAGGAAGAAGTTGAGCGGCGTGTGACAGAAGTTCTGAAAATGGTTCGACTAGCAGGCTATGAAAAACGTGCTATTCAAAAATTGTCAGGTGGTCAACGCCAGCGGGTAGCAATTGCACGTGCTATTATCAACGAGCCGCGAGTGGTCTTGCTTGATGAGCCTCTATCAGCCCTCGACTTGAAGCTACGGACTGATATGCAGTATGAACTGCGTGAATTGCAGCAGCGTTTAGGCATCACCTTCGTCTTTGTGACCCATGACCAAGAAGAGGCGCTTGCCATGAGTGACTGGATCTTTGTTATGAATGACGGTGAGATTGTTCAATCGGGGACACCGGTTGATATTTATGACGAGCCGATTAACCATTTTGTTGCCACCTTTATTGGCGAATCCAATATTATTTCTGGTCGAATGATTGAGGACTATCTGGTTGAGTTTAACGGTAAGCGTTTTGAAGCAGTTGACGGTGGGATGAAACCAAACGAACATGTTCAGGTTGTGATCCGTCCAGAAGATCTGCAAATTACCCTACCAGATGAGGGGAAGCTAAGGGTGAAAGTCGATACCCAGCTCTTTCGTGGTGTCCACTATGAAATTATTGCCTATGATGACTTGGGCAATGAGTGGATGATTCACTCGACCCGTAAGGCGATTGAGGGCGAGGTGATCGGACTAGACTTTGAGCCTGAAGATATTCATATCATGCGTCTCAATGAAACAGAAGAAGAGTTTGATGCTCGTATCGAAGAATATGTGGAGGTTGAAGAAGTCGAAGATGGTTTGATCAATGCCATCGAGGAGGAACGAAATGAAGAAAACCTCTAGATTATTTGCTCTTCCTTATGCTTTATGGATTTTCCTCTTTGTCCTAGCGCCTGTTGCTATGATTGTCTACAAATCCTTTTTTGATATTGATGGCAATCTTACGCTAGCCAACTACCAGACCTATTTTAATTCTCCTAATATGACTTATCTGCGGATGAGTATGAATTCAATTCTCTATGCAGGAATTATTACCCTTGTGACCCTACTGATTAGCTATCCGACTGCCTTTTTTCTCACGCAGTTAAAACATAAGCAGCTCTGGTTGATGTTAATTATCTTGCCGACCTGGGTCAATTTGCTCCTGAAAGCCTATGCCTTTATCGGTATCTTTGGTCAACACGGGTCTATCAATCAATTTTTAGAATTTCTAGGTTTGGGAACCCAGCAGCTTCTCTTTACTGATTTTTCATTCATTACGGTCGCGAGCTATATTGAAATTCCTTTTATGATTTTGCCGATCTTCAATGCCTTGGATGATTTGGATCAACATCTTATCCATGCTAGCCGTGACTTGGGAGCCAATTCTTGGCAAACCTTTACCAAGGTGATTTTTCCTCTTTCCATGAATGGGGTTAGAAGTGGGGTGCAGGCTGTCTTTATTCCAAGTTTGAGCTTGTTCATGCTGACGCGCCTCATTGGCGGTAACCGTGTGATTACGCTTGGTACAGCAATCGAGCAACACTTCCTTACCACGCAAAACTGGGGAATGGGCTCCACTATCGGTGTAGTCTTGATTCTAGCCATGCTCTTGACCATGTGGCTAACGAAAGAGAGGAAGAAATAATGAAAAAAATTGGCAAAGTTTACCTGACGATTACCTTCCTTGTCCTTTATCTTCCGATTTTTTACCTGATTGCCTATGCCTTTAATGAGGGCGGAGACATGAACGGCTTTACAGGCTTTACCACGGAATATTTTTCATCCATGCTGGGTGATAGTCGCTTGATGCTCATCTTGGCGCAAACCTTTCTTTTAGCCTTCCTTAGCTCCTTGATTGCCACGATTATCGGAACCTTTGGAGCCATTTATATCTACCAAGGCAAGCAAAAATGGCAGAATATGCTGCTTTCTATCAACAATATCCTCATGGTAGCGCCAGATGTCATGATTGGAGCGAGTTTTTTGATTCTCTTCACTGTGATCGGCTTCCAACTTGGTTTTGTTTCGGTTCTCTTGAGCCACGTAGCATTTTCAATCCCGATTGTGGTCTTGATGGTTCTGCCACGTCTCAAGGAAATGAATGCTGACATGGTGCTTGCAGCCTATGACTTGGGTGCAAGCCAATTCCAGATGCTCAAGGAAATCATGTTGCCCTACTTGACACCAGCCATCATTGCGGGCTACTTTATGGCCTTTACCTATTCCCTAGATGATTTTGCGGTGACCTTCTTTGTCACAGGAAATGGTTATTCCAATCTTTCGGTTGAGATTTATTCCCGTGCCCGCCAAGGAATTTCCCTTGAAATCAACGCCCTTTCAACCCTTGTCTTTCTCTTTAGTATCTTATTAGTGGTGGGTTATTATTTCATCTCTCGTGAAAAGGAGGTCAACGAATGAAACGTCTATATTCCTTTTTAATCGGGATTACCGTAATTGTCCTTGCCCTCTTTGCTATTAGCCACAAGCTAGAAAGCCAGTCCAATGAGGGGACAAAGGAAAAATTGGTCATCTATAACTGGGGAGACTACATTGACCCTGCTCTCTTAGAGAAGTTTACAGAAGAAACAGGGATCAAGGTGGACTACCAGACCTTTGATTCTAATGAAGCCATGTATACCAAGATCCAGCAGGGTGGAACGACCTATGATTTGACCATTCCGTCTGAATATATGATTTCCAAGATGATGGATGAAGATCTTCTTGTGAAGCTAGATAAGAAAAAAATCAAGGGACTTGAACATATCAATCCTAAGTTTCTCGGCCTAAGTTTTGATGAGAACAATGATTACTCTATTCCTTATTTCTGGGGAACTCTGGGCATTGTTTACAACGAAGCTATGGTGAACAATCCTCCACGTGAATGGGAAGATTTATGGTCAGAAGAATACCGGGATAACATCATGCTGGTAGACGGTGCCCGTGAGGGGATGGGAATCGGTCTTCAAGCCCTCGGTTACAGCTTAAACTCTCGTGATAAGGCAGAACTAGAGGCAGCTGCGGATTATCTCTACGAATTGACGCCCAACATCAAGGCTATCGTCTCTGATGAAATTAAGGGCTACATGATCCAAGATGCCGCTGCGATTGCAGTGAGTTTCTCGGGTGAGGCGAGTGAAATGCTTGATGGGAATGAACAGTTGCGGTATGTCGTACCTTCAAAAGGTTCAAATCTCTGGTTTGACAATATGGTCATTCCAAAGACAGCCAAAAACATTGACGGAGCCTATGCCTTTATCAACTTTATGCTACGTCCGGAAAATGCCTACCAAAATGCCTTATATATCGGCTATGCAACGCCGAATACCAAGGCTAAGGAAATGCTGCCAGATGATGTGAAAAATGATGAGGCTTTTTACCCTTCAGAAGAAACATTGAAAAAACTAGAAGTATACGATAATCTTGGTCGCAAACTCCTAGGCGATTACAACGATTTCTACCTACAATTTAAGATGTATCGTAAATAAAGAAAAACACATTGAGCCTACCATTCAGAACGGCTCAATGTGTTTTTGGTGCATATAGCCATGTAATGTCTCGAAATGATGTAAATATAAGGATATTTTGTTGACTTGTGTCTTAAATTTCATTCGGTTTCTTAACGGCTTCACATCTTAGAGCGGGAGATAGAAGTTTGCGAAGCAAACTCTCGTTTAAATGTTCTGCGTCAAAACTCCTATTTTTGCTTTGCTCGCTTCAATAGTCTAGGAATAGACTGTTGAAGGTTGGAAATAGAACGAGTAGCACTCGTGTCAAACAGTCTAGGAATAGACTGTTGAAGGTTGGAAATAAAACGAGTGCAACTCGTGTCAAATAGTCTAGGAATAGACTGTTGAAGGTTGGAAATAGAACGAGTGCAACTCGTGTCAAATAGTCTAGGAATAGACTGTTGAAGGTTGGAAATAGAACGAGTGCAACTCGTGTCAAACAGTCTAGGAATAGACTGTTGAAGGTTGGAGATAAAACGAGTGCAACTCGTGTCAAACAGTCTAGGAATAGACTGTGGAAGGTCGGAAATAGAACGAGTGCAACTCGTGTCAAATAGTCTAGGAATAGACTGTGGAAGGTCGGAAATAGAACGAGTGCAACTCGTGTCAAACGCTCTTGTATCTTGTTTAATTGAGTTCAGCCTAAAACCTCGGAAAAAAGATAAATCTCATTGGTTGTAAAGCAACCTGCTTCGATTTCCTATTTTTCATTCGGTTTCTTAACGGCTTCACATCTTATAATTGAACTCGGGCTACGAGCTGTGCAAAAAAGAGACGTAGCTGTTCCAGTTTTAACTGGTTACAGATATGGCTCCCTTTAGGGATAGTTTTTCCTAGCTCTAAAGGTATAGTATACCTTTAGAGGCGGGTAATAGAAGTTTGCGAAGCAAACTCTCGTTTAAATGTTCTGCGTCAAAACTCCTATTTTTGCTTTGCTCGCTTCTACAGTCTAGGAATAGACTGTTGAAGGTCGGAAATAAAACGAGTGCAACTCGTGTCAAACGCCCTCGTATCTTAATTTTACAAAAACTTTACAGAAAGAAGGGAAAAGATTTGATAGTCAACCTGTAAAATAGGGGTATAAATATTAAGGAGTTGATGATTATATGTCAAATCGTTTTACAAAAATTGCAGCTATTGGTTTTGCTTGTCTAGGTCTTTTAGCGGCCTGCGGTCAGAAAGAAGCGAATACAGCAGATCAGCCGATTACTGTTGTGTCTCGTGAGGAAGGTTCAGGAACTCGTGGAGCCTTTATTGAGCTATTTGGTATCGAAACCAAGGATGCAGAAGGCAAGAAAGTAGACAATACTACTACGCAGGCTATTGTGACCAACTCAACTGCGGTTATGTTGACGACAGTTGCTGGTGATAGCAGTGCTATCGGTTATGCCTCACTAGGAGCATTGGATGGAACGACTAAAACACTAGAGATTGATGGTGTAACACCTAGCGTGGAAACGATTATATCAGGAGAATATAAAATTGCGCGTCCGTTCAATATTGTCACTCAAAAGTCAGTCAGCGATGCTGCACAAGATTTCATATCCTTTATTCTAAGTCCAGATGGACAGGCTATTGTTGAAAAAACAGGCTACATTCCTGTGGAAGCAGGAGCAGCTTATCAGTCAAAAGTTCAGTCTGGAAAGGTTGTTGTTGCAGGGTCAAGTTCTGTCAATCCTGTTATGGAGAAATTGAAAGAAGCCTATCAAACAGCTAACGCTGGAGTAACAGTAGAAATTCAGCAAAGTGACTCTTCAACAGGGGTAACGAGTGCTATTGAAGGAAGCGCCGATATTGGGATGGCATCACGTGAGTTGAAAGACTCTGAAACATCAAAAGGTGTGTCTGCAACAGCCATTGCAATGGACGGTATTGTGCTGATTGTTCATAAAGATAATCCATTAGCTGGACTAACAGTTCAAGAAGTACAGGATATTTATACTGGTAAAGAAGGGCAATGGTCAGCCTACATTTCAAAATAAGGGGAGTGTCATGCGCCAATTCAGAGAATCCGGAATGCAAGCAGTCTTTTTTATGACTGCCTGCCTCTCCGTTTTATCCGTTATTTTTATTTGTATTTTTCTCTTTTCAGCAGGTTTACCTGCCATTCAGGAAATCGGTTGGAAAAACTTCCTCCTAGGACTGGACTGGAAACCTTCAAATCATCTATTTGGGATTTTGCCAATGATTGTTGGCTCCCTTTATGTGACGCTGGGTGCCTTGCTCATCGGTGTTCCGATCGGGCTTTTGACCTCCCTCTACTTGGCATTTTTTTGCAACGAAAAATGGTACCCTTACTTTAAAAAGGCTGTGAGCCTGATGGCGGGTATTCCGTCTGTCGTGTATGGCTTCTTCGGCTTGGTTGTGCTCGTACCGTTCGTACGGAATAATATCGGCGGTCACGGGATGGGAGTTTTAACCGCTTCTATCTTACTTGGTATTATGATTTTACCGACTATTATTAGTGTGTCAGAAGCGAGCTTGCGTGCAGTTCCAGAGAGCTATTATCAAGGTGGTTTGGCACTAGGGGCTTCTCATGAGCGTAGCATCTTTTTCATCCTCCTGCCAGCAGCAAGACGGGGAATCTTGGCGAGTGTCATTTTAGGATTAGGAAGAGCGATGGGGGAGACGATGGCTGTCATCATGGTCGCTGGTAATCAGGCGTTGATACCTAGCTCATTGACCTCTGGCGTGCGAACTCTTACAACCAATATTGTAATGGAGATGGGGTATTCAACAGATTTGCACCGGGAAGCACTGATAGGAACGGCAGTTGTTCTCTTTATCTTCATACTAATCATCAATACGACTTTCTATATGATGTATAAAAAGGAGTAGTCATCGTGTCATTTTTAAAAAAAGAATCGAATCAGGACCATTTGTCTTTCTTTTTGAGGTGGATCGTCTATCTATCAGCGGGTCTAGCTGGATTAGCAACCAGTTTTATTGTCTTGTACATTTTATTTAAAGGTTTGCCTTATCTCAATTTAGACCTGTTTTCATGGACATATTCTAGTGCCAATGTCTCCATGCTACCGGCTTTATTAAATACCATTTTGATGGCGGTCTTGTCCCTATCAATAGCACTTCCTATTGGAATCGGTGCCTCTATTTATTTAACAGAATATGCCAATGTAGACAATCCATTGATAACCGTTGTACGTCTGGCAACAGAAACCTTGTCGGGCATTCCCTCTATTGTCTACGGCTTATTTGGAGCCTTGTTCTTTGTAAAATTTCTCCACATGGGACTGTCAATGATGGCAGGAGCAGCAACGCTTAGTATCATGATACTCCCCTTGATTATGCGGACGACAGAAGAGGCCCTACTATCTGTTAAAGAGGGCTATCGTGAGGGGAGCTTTGCCCTCGGTGCTGGAAAACTACGGACGATTTTTCGAGTGGTACTCCCGTCAGCCTTACCGGGTATCTTTTCTGGAGTTGTTCTTGCTCTGGGACGTGTAATCGGGGAGTCAGCAGCCCTTATCTTTACAGCAGGTACTGTGGCAGAAGTAGCAAGCGGTTTGACCAGCTCGGGGAGAACCTTGGCAGTACACATGTATTTGATTTCGGGAGAAGGGATTTATGTCAATCAGACCTATGCAACAGCAGTTATTCTCCTGCTTCTGGTTATTGTCATGAATCTTTTATCCGAATGGATTGCATTAAAATTAGGAAGAAATTAACATGAGTAAATTTAGCATTCAGAATTTGAATCTGCACTATGGAGATTTTCATGCCTTGAAAGAGGTCAATTTGGAAATCCCAAGTAATAATATCACCGCTTTTATCGGACCTTCGGGTTGTGGAAAATCCACTCTCTTAAAAAGTTTGAATCGGATGAATGATCTGGTCAAGGATTGCCGTATCAGCGGACAGATTCTATTGGATCAAGAAGATATCTATAAAGATATGAAGACGACTGTTCTTCGAAAAAAGGTCGGAATGGTCTTTCAAAAGCCCAATCCTTTCCCTATGAGTATTTATGATAATATTGCCTATGGTCCACGTACGCATGGGGTTCATAAAAAGTTAGAGTTGGATCGATTAGTGGAACGTTCCCTAAGGCAGGCAGCGATTTGGGATGAGGTCAAGGACCGCCTGAACAAATCAGCGCTTGGTCTATCAGGAGGACAGCAACAGCGTCTCTGCATTGCCAGAGCCTTGGCGATTGAACCTGAAATCCTGTTAATGGATGAGCCAACCTCTGCCTTAGATCCGATTTCAACAGCGAAAATTGAAGAATTGGTCTTGGAGTTAAAGCAGGATTACACGATTATTATGGTAACCCATAATATGCAGCAGGCTTTACGGGTATCAGACAAGACTGCTTTCTTCTTACTGGGAGAAGTGGTTGAGTATGATAAGACTAGCCAGCTCTTTAGTATGCCTAAAGATCCACGTACGGAAGACTATATTACAGGGAGGTTCGGTTAATGCGCACACGTTTTGAAAGTCAGCTAGAAGCCTTGCAGAAAGATATGATGTTTATGGGGGGCTTGTGTGAAGAAATGATTGCCTATTCTGCTGAAAGGCTCACTGGAGCAGGCAATTTAGATGAGGAAGTGATCCAGCAGACCTACCAGCAGATAGAAGAGTTAGAGCGAGATATTGAAGCTCGCTGTCTCAAATTGCTCTTACGCCAGCAACCGGTTGCCCGTGACTTACGGACGATTTCTTCAGCCTTGAAAATGGTCTATGACATGAAGAGGATCGGCGCCCAGTCATCAGAAGTAGCAGATTTAATCAGCCATAATACGATTCATCTAGTAGATGAAATTCCCTTGGTGAAGAAAATGGCAGAGCAGGTCAGCCAGATGGTGGTTGGAAGTTTGGATGCTTTTGTGAAAGAAAGTGATGCTCTAGCCCAGGAAGTTATAGCCAAAGACGATACAGTTGACCAATATTTTGGTACAATAAAAGAAAAACTGGCCAGTTATTTGGGAAAACAGTCTGTTAATGGAGATCAAGCCATTGACTTGCTGATGATTGCCAAGTATTTGGAGAGGATTGGAGATCATGCGGTGAACATCGCCAAGTGGGTTCAATTCGCGATTACAGGCCAATTGGAAGGGTGAAGAGAATGATCTACTGTGTAGAAGATGATGATGCCATTCGAGAACTAATGCTGTATAGCCTTAAAACCGCCGGTTTTGAGGCTAAAGGCTTTTCAGAAGCAACTGGTTTTTGGAAAGAGCTGAAAGAAAAACTTCCAGACCTGATTATCCTAGACGTGATGATGCCCGGTCAGGATGGCGTATCCATCCTCGAAGAGTTACAGAAAAATGCTGCAACTCGCCATGTACCAGTGATGATGGCAACAGCTAAAGGAACAGAATTTGACAAGGTACAAAGTCTGGATCTAGGAGCAGATGACTATCTGGTCAAGCCTTTTGGAATGATGGAAATGATTTCCCGGATCAAGGCTGTTCTCCGCCGTGTCAAAAAAACGGAACAGGAAGAACAGTTGCAATACGGGGTCATTGAGCTGGATCTGGCACGACATCGGGTAGTCGTGGAAGAAAAGAAATTAGAGTTGACTTTGAAAGAGTTTGAACTACTAAAACTACTTATTCGGGCACCTCAACGAGTGTTTACCAGGCAGGAATTGCTGGACAAGGTCTGGGGGCAGGATTTTCTAGGAGAGACTCGGACAGTAGATGTTCATATTGGAACCCTGCGCCAGAAACTAGGCTCTGCAGCAGCCTATATAAAAACAGTCAGGGGTGTCGGTTATCTCTTGGAGGTCGGGAATGACTAAGAAAATCTTTCGCGCCATTTTTCTATCGACGATGGGAATTTTTCTTGGGACTGTTCTGCTCATCTTGGGCTATCTCTTCCACTATTTTTCCGAGCTACAATTGGAGCAATTAGAAACCCAGACGAGTTTGATTGCGCAGGCGGTAGAACAAGAGGGATTTCGCTACTTAGAGCAACTCGATAGCAAGGAACTCCGCATCACTTGGATTGCACCTGATGGTGGTGTGCTCTATGATTCGGAGAAAGTAGCCAAACAGCTCGACAACCATGGTGACCGCGAGGAGGTCAGAGAGGCACAGGAGCTAGGGAGTGGTCGAAGCATCCGCCAATCAGACACCCTTACCCAACGCTTGCTCTATTCAGCTCAACGTCTGGCGGATGGGACAGTCCTGCGCTTGTCCTTGTCCCAACATACGATCTGGGTTCTACTAGGGCAGCTGACTCCTTGGATGGGCTTGCTTTTTATTTTATCCAGTTTGGGTTCCCTGTTTATCGCCAGGAGAATTTCGCGAAAGTTATTGGAGCCACTTGAAAAATTGGATCTGGAAAAACCGTTTGAAAATGATGTCTATGTCGAACTTTCTCCCTTGTTAAAGCGCTTGGAGCAGCATCAGACCCAGCTGGCAGAAAAAGAACGTTTACTCCGACAAAAAAGGGAAGAATTTGACACCATTATTTCAAAAATGAAAGAGGGGATGATCATTGTAGATAAAAGAGGTCACTTGGTCTCCTACAATGGGGCGGCAGGACAACTTCTAGGGTTGGAGCGCTCAAGCATTGGTCAAATCATTCCTGCCTTTTCGCGCCATATAGGGTTGAAAGAAATCTTGGAAGAGGGGCTGAATGGTCAAAAGGCAGAGAGAGTTTTTGAGCTTGGAGAGAGGCAGAGCAAGGTGCTTATTCGACCTATTTGGGCAGAAGCAGAGCAGACGGGTGCTGTTATCCTCTTCTTTGATGTGACAGAGCAATACTATCTCGACAAGCTCCGAAGAGAATTTACAGCGACAGTCTCCCATGAATTACGAACCCCGTTGCATATTTTATTCGGCTACTCTGAAATGCTTCAATCAGGTCTAGCTTCTCCAGAAAACGTTCAATTATTCTCTGAGAAGATTTACCAAGAGAGCAAGCGGATGATCCAATTAGTAGAAGATATTTTACAATTAGCCCAGTTGGATGAGGGAGGAAAAATTCACAAAGAAGTAGTGGACATGGCAAGCCTTATCGAGCAAGTATTGACTGGATTACAAGAAAAAATGAAACAAAAGGAGCTTTCCGTTACCCTAAAAGCTGACAGTGTTTACTATAAGGGAAATCCAACCCTCTTACAATCCATTATCTACAATCTTTGTGATAATGCTATCAAATACAATAAAGAGAAGGGGCAGGTGACGATCGAATTGTCGCAACATCAGGACACGATTGCCCTGCAAGTAGTAGATACAGGCTTGGGCATTGCCGCTGCTGATAAGGAGCGCATTTTTGAACGCTTTTATCGGGCAGACAAAAGCCGCTCCAAGCAGGTGGGGGGAACAGGCTTAGGTCTATCCATTGTCAAGTATGCCTTACAGGTTCACGGTGCAACGATTGAGGTGGACAGTCACTTAGGTCAAGGTACGACTATGACTGTCAGCTTTCCTATCAATCGCTAAGCCTCACGGCGTATCACCTATGGATCTTCTGATTTGATGTGTAGAATTGTTGAGACTTATAAAAATAGAGTTGGGAACATTCTAGTTAGCGCATACTCCTAGCTAGGAGCATGCTAGATTTTCCTTAGGAAAACATCAATCTTGCGAGTTCATAATGAGGTAGCCCCTTTATTTGGCGACTATTTTATCTAGGAAAGTTGTTTCAACCTCCGAAAGCTTCCTATCTGGGGTCATTGGACATTTCTAATCTCCCGGTCTCTTTTTGGAAAGTTTAGCCTGAAATAAAGAGTAAAAGCCGCTACTAGCACTGTGGAGCAAGGAAAAGATTGGAGCTTGCGTTTATTCTCCCAAACGACTTTTTTCCATTTGTCCTAGCACTATGCTATAATAATAGACAGTGAAAAACGGAAAGAAGTGACCCTATATGGTATTATCAAAAAAACGTGCACGAAAAGTGATTGAAGAAATTATTGCCCTCTATCCGGATGCCAAACCTAGTCTGGATTTTCGCAACCATTTTGAATTATTGGTAGCAGTCATGCTATCTGCTCAAACGACCGATGCAGCAGTTAATAAGGTAACCCCTGCCCTCTTTGAGAAGCTACCGACCCCAGAGAAGATGGCAGCGGCTAGTGAGTCTGAAATTGCGGGCTATATTTCAAGGCTGGGCTTGTATCGCAACAAGGCCAAGTTTCTCAAAGAGTGTGCCCAGCAATTGCTCGATCAACATGATGGGGTAGTGCCGCAGACTAGAGAAGAGTTGGAAGCCTTATCAGGAGTTGGGCGCAAGACGGCGAATGTGGTCATGAGTGTGGGCTTTGGGATCTCTGCTTTTGCGGTGGACACCCATGTCGGTCGTATCTGTAAGCATCATGATATTGTTAAAAAATCAGCAACACCATTAGAGACGGAAAAGTGTGTCATGGAGGTGCTGCCTAAAGAACTGTGGCTTAAAGCCCATCAAGCCATGATTTATTTTGGTCGTGAGGTTTGCCATCCCAAGAATCCCGAGTGCAGTAGCTATCCTCAACTCTATGAATTTGATTGATTCCTTTTATCGCAGTCGCTAGGTTGCGATTTTTATATCAGAAAAGAGGAAAAAACGAACGAAAGTTATTCTTGAATATCTTTTTATATAAAAATAACGAACGTTAAAAAATAACAGAGTTTTGAAATTGACAAAAACCAAACATTCCTGTATAATAAATAAAGGAAACGCACGAAAGGCGTAGCGATGCAAAAGAGCATAGGTAGGTCATTATTTTAAAGGAGAGCTGAAATGCTAAACGAATTCCCTATTTTTGACTATGAAGACATTCAATTGATTCCAAATAAATGTATCATCAAGAGCCGTACAGAGGCAGATACGCAAGTGACCTTGGGGAGCCATAGCTTCAAATTACCTGTTGTACCTGCCAATATGCAGACCATTATCGACGAAAACGTTGCGGAGCAACTAGCCAAAGATGGTTACTTCTATATCATGCACCGTTTTGACGAAGCGGGTCGGATTCCTTTTATCAAACGCATGCACGAACAAGGTTTAATCGCCTCCATTTCAGTTGGGGTGAAAGACTACGAATATGATTTTGTGACCCAGTTAAAAGAGGACGCACCTGAATATATCACCATTGATATTGCTCATGGTCATGCAGACAGTGTTATTCAAATGATTCGGCATATCAAGAAAGAATTGCCTGAAACCTTTGTTATCGCTGGAAATGTTGGTACGCCAGAAGCAGTTCGTGAATTAGAAAATGCTGGAGCAGATGCGACCAAGGTGGGTATCGGACCTGGTAAAGTCTGCATTACCAAGGTAAAAACTGGTTTTGGTACTGGTGGTTGGCAGTTGGCTGCCTTGCGTTGGTGTGCCAAAGCTGCGCGCAAACCGATTATCGCAGACGGTGGCATTCGTACCCACGGTGACATTGCGAAATCCATTCGTTTTGGAGCGAGCATGGTCATGATTGGTTCGCTCTTTGCAGGACACATTGAAAGCCCAGGGAAAACGGTTGAAATTGATGGCGAACAATTCAAGGAATACTACGGTTCTGCCTCCGAATACCAAAAAGGTGCTTATAAAAATGTTGAAGGAAAGAAAATTCTTCTACCAGCCAAAGGGCACTTGAAAGATACCTTAATTGAAATGGAGCAAGACCTACAAAGTTCTATTTCCTACGCAGGCGGAAAGGACATTTCGAGCTTGAAGCACGTAGACTATGTGATCGTGAAAAACTCTATCTGGAATGGCGATGCCCACTAATCATGCACAGACACTGCTGGATATACTTATTCAGCAGTTTTATTTTTAGAGAAAACCGATAGATAGTCAGGAGTCTTGGAGCGATTAGTATAGTCATTTAGTTTATCTTTTATTACTTCGTTAACTCGTCTTGCTGTATTTCAGTACTACCTGCGACTTTTAACGAAAACTTCGTTTTCTTCATTTCCCACCTCCAACAGTCTCTCCCCAGACTGTTGGAGCTAGTACTAAAAGTAAACTAAACAACTATAACTATAGAAAATAGCTCTCATACTGATGCTTTTTATTTAAAATTCCTTGAAAAGCTAGGGTGGAATGACCCCTTACGACAACCTTCTTCCAATAGAAGCAAGGTCATCTTATTGTTTTGATAGCTCTCCCTTTAGGAAAAAGGATTCATCTGGATGATAGTTAGGTCATCATGAAGTTAGTTTTACCTCTCTTGTCCACCCTTTATTTGGGGCAGATTGTCAAGAGTTTCCTAAAATACCAAAGATACTTTCTGGGATTGGAGGCTCTCTCCTGTGTCCATAGGTTCTTAGTTGACTTTTTACTCTTTCTTCCTTAAAATGAAGACTTAGCACCTCTTATAGGTGAACATTTCACTTAGAAAACAGGTAGTATCATGCATCAAACGACAACTTGGAAAGAAAAAGTTTCCTTATTTTTAACGATTTTTATCCCCCTTTTAGTCTATCAATTTGCTAATTTTTCAGCCAGCTTTATCGATACCATGATGACGGGGCAGTATAGCACGGTAGATCTGGCAGGTGTGTCAATGGCGACCAGTTTATGGAATCCTTTCTTTGCCCTTTTAACGGGAATTGTATCAGCCCTTGTCCCGATTATTGGTCAACATCTGGGACGAGGAAATCAGGAACGGATTCGACAGGAATTGCACCATTTTATCTACTTGGCACTCGGTCTAGCTCTCCTTTTATTCATTCTCGTCTTCTGGGGAGCAGTTCCAATCTTGCGCCTCCTCGATCTCGAAAGTGCCGTCTTTCAGGTGGCAGAGCAGTACCTGCTCTATATTGCGATTGGTATTTTACCGCTTTTATTGTTTAGCGTGTTCCGTTCCTTTTTTGACTCACTGGGCTTGACGAGATTGTCCATGTATTTGATGCTCTTAATCGTTCCTTTTAATTCTTTCTTTAACTATCTCTTAATTTATGGAAAATGGGGTCTTCCAAGATTAGGAGGAGCAGGGACAGGTCTAGGAACAGCTCTGGCTTATTGGGCTGTTCTAGGGGTTGTCATCTGGGTCATGCGCCGTCATCCGAAAATGAAAGACTATCAGATTTGGAAAAAGACTTCCTTTGACCTTTCTTTTATCAAGGAAGACTTACGTTTAGGACTACCGATTGGTCTTCAAATATTTGCGGAAGTTGCGATTTTCGCAGTCGTAGGACTGTACATGTCTCAATTCTCTTCGCAAGTGATTGCCTCACATCAGGCTGCCATGAATTTTGCGACGCTTCTTTATGCCTTTCCTTTAAGTATCTCTGCAGCCTTGCCGATAGTGATTTCTTATGAAGTCGGAGCTGGTCGTCGGCAAGATGTTAAGGAATACAGCCGTTTGGGGCGTTGGATCGCTATGGGATTTGCCTCTATCAACCTATCCTTTCTGTATTTCTTTCGCCCAATGGTCGCAAGTCTTTATGGACAGGATCCAGCCTTTATTCAATTGACTTCCCAGTTTCTGATCTACGCCCTCTTTTTCCAACTAGCAGATGCCTTCACAGCACCAATACAGGGCATCTTACGGGGGTATAAGGATACGACAATGCCCTTTATCATCGGTCTCGTTTCTTTTTGGAGCTTGACCTTCCCAATCGCTTTTTTCCTCGATAGCCGAACCTCGCTAGGCCCATTCGCCTATTGGATTGGACTGGTCGTCGGTATTTTCGTTTGCGGCATATCCTTGAACCTACGCTTGAAGATAGTTGCCAAAAGAGCCATAAAACAGAAATCATCACCCTAAAATGTCTTGGAAAATCCAAGGCATTTTTTCTATTCTGATTTTAAAAAATATGAAAGTTTTTTCTCTTTTCACCGTGTGCTTTTAAGGCTCTCACACCTTGTTAAATTGAGTTTATCCTAAAAATTCGGATAAAAAAGACATAGCTGTTGCAGATTATACCTGCGGTACAGAAATGAGAGTAAAAGAAGCTGATTTGCCAGGAATATGAGGAAAAGATAGAAGTTGGAGATAATTTTACGAGAAGGTATTGACGAACATTCAATTGAATGTTAAAATAAGTTTGAAAAAAATATCACAAACTAAGGAGGAAGAAAATGTCTAAGAAATATATCGTTGTCGGTGGTGTTGCAGGAGGAGCCTCGGTCGCTGCTAGACTACGCCGGATCGATGAACATGTTCCCATTCAAATCTACGATAAGGGATATGATGTTTCTTTTTCAAATTGTTGCCTGCCTAACTATTTTAGTGGAGAAGTTGCAGCTATTGACGATTTGATTTTTTATGATGCGGCTAGTTTAAAACAGACCTATAACCTAGATGTTAAGGTTCGCCATGAGGTAATCAGTATCCTCCCAGACCAGCATAAGGTAGTTGTTAAAAATCTGGAAACGGGTGAGGAGTTTGAAGATGGTTATGATGCCTTGATTTTATCCCCTGGGGCAAAAGCTATCTTACCACGATCCATTAAAGGAATTGACAGTTCGCATGTCTTTAGTCTGAAAAATGTATCTGATGTGCGGGCTATTGCGCATCATTTGACAGTGGAAGCAGCAGAAGAGCTGGTTGTAGTTGGAGGTGGCTTTATTGGTGTAGAAATGGCGGAATGCTTGAAAAAAGCTGGCAAAACCGTTCATTTAGTTGAAGCAAGTCCGCAAATTATGACACCTTTTGATGAGGATATGGTTCAAATGTTGCACAAAGAACTTCTGGATAATGGTGTGAACCTCATTTTGGAAGATGCGGTTGAGGAGATTACAGGAGACAGCGTACGCCTGTCTAGCGGAAAAATCTTGCCTGCTCAAGCGGTGATTATGGCAATTGGTGTGACACCTGATGTGGAGTTTGCGGTTGCATCTGGGATTCAACTAGGAGAAACGGGAGCGATTGCGGTAGATGCGACCTACCAGACCAATTTGCCAGATGTCTATGCAATTGGGGATGCGATTGAGGTGACCCATCGTCAGACAGGTAAAAAAATACGTTTGCCTCTAGCTGGTCCTGCCCAGAAGCAGGCTAGAAATCTAGCAGATGCCTTATCTGGCAAACCCCAGCCAAACCGTGGCGTAATTGGTTCCTCTTGTATCCGAGTTTTTGCTCTGAATGCAGCGGCAACTGGTCTCAATGAAAAGAGTTGTCAGGCTCAAGGGATAGATTACCGTGTTGCTCTAGTGATTCCCAATGACCGTGTGGGCTTAATGCCAGAAGCTTCTCCCATGCATTTTAAACTCATCTATGAATATCCGACTGGTAAGGTTCTTGGCGCTCAAGCAATCAGCAAGGGAAATCCTGTTAAGAATATCAATGTCATTGCAACGGTTATCAGCATGGGTGGCTATTTAGAAGATCTGAAAGAGTTGGAATTGTGTTATGCCCCAGCCTTTTCTACGGCTAAGGATGTCGTGAATTTTGCAGGGATTGTTGGTTTGAACTACTTACATGGTGTTTATGAACAGGTACCAGTTACAAGTGTGCGGAGCTTGGTTCAAAATGGAGAATACATTCTAGATGTTCGCGGGAAAGATGCCTTTGAAGCAGCTCATATCAAGGGAGCTGTGAATATTCCTCTGGATGAAATTCGGGATCGCCTAGATGAAATTCCAAAGGATAGACACGTTTACATTCATTGTCGGACATCTTGGAACAGCTACTATGCAATCTGTGCCTTGAAAGGATATGGCTATGACAATATCATCAATATCCAAGGTTCTTTCTTGATGCTCAGCTATTATGAGTATTTCAAAGATCAAACAACTGGACGTGAGCCGATAGTGACAGGCTATAATTTTGATTAGTTATGTCAAAGGGCTTATCGAAATTAGATGTTGTTGCTCTCGTGATCGGTGCCGTCATCGGTTGGGGGTCTTTCTATCTGCCGGGGAATAAATTTCTACCGGAAGCAGGGGTTATCAATACCGCTATTGGCTTTGTAGTAGGTGGTGTGCTAATCTATGCCATTCAGGTTGCCTACCATACGATGATGGCTCATCATCAGGAGCAAGGAGGAGAGTTTTCCTATACGCTGGTTCATCTAGGAAAAAAACATGGATTTGTCGTTGGGTGGGCACTTAGTTTTTGCTACCTAACGCTGATTTCTTTAAATGCGACAGCGGTAGTCTTGGTTTTAAAGGAGGTTGTTGGTAATTTTTCCTACGGCTATCTCTATACGGTTGCAGGCTATCCTGTCTATCTGTCAGAGATTGGTATCGGAGTAGGGATTATCTATCTCTTTTACTGGATTAACAAGCATGGCTTGGTCCTATCCATGACCTTTCAAAAAATCTTGATGGTCTGTCTTGTTGCGACTGTCTTTCTCTTGAGTATCTGGATGTTTTGCTACGGGGATCGGGAGCAGTTCTACACTGCCTATCTACGCTCTTATCGTGTTGATCTGACGGAAATCATCAGAGTAGTAGCCATTATCCCCTTCTTGTTTGTCGGCTTTGATATTGTACCTCAAGTAATGACAGACTTGGGTTTCTCCATCAAGACAGCAAGCAAGATTACCTTGCTTGCAACAGTAGTCGGTGTATTGATTTATAACTTGTTGAATCTCATGACGGCTCTAGCCTATTCACCTGATCAGGCAAAGAATGTAGCTTGGGCAAGTGGCAGTGCCGTCTTGACCTATGCAGGTTGGTTTGGTTTTGTTGCCCTCTGCCTAGCCTTGTTTGCAGCGGTTGTGGGTGGAATCAATGGTTTTCTGATTGCCAGTAGCCGAGTTGTTTCATCCCTTGCTCTTTATAAGTTGCTACCGAGCCATTATGCGCAAAAAAATCAGCACCGAGTAGCAGAGAAAGCCTTGAAATTTGTGTCCCTGATTGCAGCTATGCTACTATTGTTAGGGCGTGAGGTCATCTTGTATATTGTCGACTTATCAAGTCTAATGGCGGCTGTCACCTATGCCTATGTGTGCTTCATTAGTGGTAGGCTGGCAAAGAAGCCAATGGATAAAAGAATCAGTCAAATAGGTGTTGCCATTAGTTTCTTCTTTATCGGATTACTTTTGGTTCCAGGTTCTCCCAGTCGGTTAGGGACGATCTCGACAGGGATTTTAGTAGGTTGGATATTGCTGGGACTCTTGTACTTTAGAGTGACTGGCAATCGGAAATAAAAGAAAAGTTAGGAGAATGAAAATGAAAAATCTTGAACGTACGATAGGAATCGTAGGACTTGTTGCACTGTTGCTCTTTGGACATTATTACTTGTCTTCAGATATGCTGTTTTTCAGATTGTTGATCGGAGCTGGTTTGGGATATACCTTAAGTAGGGGGTATACAGGGTTTGCAGGCAGTGTCAATCGTGCCTATCGAACAGGCTCTACCCGTCTCATGCGTACCATGATGCTGATGTTCTTTATCACTTGTCTGCTTAGTACAGCCTTCTTATTCAATGCGGATGCGTCCACCTATGATTTATGGGTCAACCCAATTAACGGGGGCTTGCTGCTCGGAGGACTTCTCTTTGGATTTGGGATGACTTTCTCGGCTTGCTGTGCATCTGGTGTATTGACAGACTTGGTTACGGCTCTTCCTAGAGGTTTGCTGACTCTCATTTTCTTCTGTCTGGGTGTATTTATTGGCTTTCCTATTCAAAATAGTGCCTCTTGGGTTCAAACATCTTGGCTGACCAGTGAAACGGGTGCCAAACTCTATGGTGGAGTGTACCTACCTGACCTATTTAAGTTTGATGGCTTAGATGGTTATCTGGGAGCCCTTGTGTTGACAGGAATCTTGTGCTTGCTTGTTAGTTGGATGGCTTATCGTTATGAAGCGCATCGCAAACAAGCGGGGACTTACTCGGGTCATCTTGGTGAAAAAATCCAAGATATGGAAGTAGAGGAAATGGCAGTGGCGCCTGTAACAGCAGGGGATTGGTATGACCGCCTCTTTGTAAAAGCCTGGTCTTTACGCACAGCAGCAGTGGTGCTAGCCATTCTTTTTACCTTATTGATGGGGGTTACCAAGGCTGGTTGGGGTGCAAGTACACCTTACGGTCTATGGTTTGGACAGATCTTGCTCCTATTTGGTGTAGATGCAGCTAGTCTTTCAAACTTTAGCCTAATGCCAGAAGAGGCCTTTACGACACCATTCTTACAACATCCAATCAGCGTTCAAAACCTTGGAATTGTCCTTGGAACAGTCGTATTTTTATTGACTTCAGGAACCTTTACAACAGTCTACAAATCTGAATTACGGATTACCGGCAAACAATCCTTGTTCTATATTTTAGGAGGATTCTTGATGGGATTTGGAACACGTTTGTCAAATGGTTGTAATGTCGGCGCTCTCTTTACACCGATTGCAAACTTCTCTTTATCTGGATGGGTCTTTCTTATCTTTTTAGTGAGTGGTGGGATTCTTGGAAATATCGCTGCTAAGAAATTTGATGTTTAAAATCAATTGCTCTTGCTTCCAAAAAGGAAGGAGGGGCTTTTTTTATTCAGATAGAACGAGATGTGGTATAATCAATACTGGATAATGAATGGAAAAGAGGAATATCAAAGAATTTGGTAGATAGTAGACAGTATATGGATCAGATATTCAAGGAATATGTGCGCATTGGAAAGGCGCTATCCAGTGAAAAACGATTAGAAATATTACATCGGCTCATTCATGGTCCTAAATCAGTAGAGCAACTAGCTAGAATGACGGATATGTCTATTGCAAATACCTCTAGGCATCTACAAGTTTTAAAAGAGGCTAGTCTGGTGTCCTTGAAAAAAGAAGGCAAGTATGTTTGGTATCGTGTTTCATCAGAAATGGTGGAGCATTTGTTACGGGACATCCATCAGATTAGCGAGGAGCAGTCACCGATGCTAGGCTTTATTGAGCAGCAATTCATTGCGACTGATGACCAGATGAAGACCATTGATTTGGCAGAGGCTAAAAATAAGGTCTTTGCCCGTCAGGCACAGTTGGTGGATTTGCGTTCGGAAGCAGAGTTTCATATCGATCATGTGGAGGGAGCAGTCAATATTCCTTATGCCGTATTGAAAGAGAATTTAGAAAAATTGGACAAGGATAAGATTATTATTTTATATTGTCGAGGTCTCTTTTGCACTTATGCCAGTCAGGCAGCAGCCATTTTGAACCGCAGCGGTTTTGAGGCTTATAGTGTCAATGGAACGCATTTTGACTGGAACCGAAAAACGAGCTAGCGGGAGAAGGGATGCTAAGTTGGATATTTTTTGATGTCGGATCTACCTTGGTGGATGAGACTTTGACCTACCAGCGATTTGCGAATGAGTGCTCAATGACTTTGCGAGAGTATGGAAAAAAGGTGACGGCAGCAGATTTTTTTGCAAAAATGCAGGAGTTGGCGGCGCTGGGAGAGCCTCCTATTAGAAATGCGTGGGCTTGGTATGGTTTGCCATCCAATATACGTCCTCATTGGAACTACGAAGGTGAGACTTTATATCCTGATGTTGATAGGGTTTTGGATTATTTGGCTCAATCATATCGATTAGGGATTATTGCCAATCAAAATAGGGGATTGGAACAACGGTTAGAATCCTTTGGAATTCGCCATTTTTTTAATCTAATTGTCTGTTCAGAAGAAGTAGGCTATCAAAAGCCTAATCGAGCGCTATTTGACTATACGTTAAGGCAAGTTAAGAGCCCTGCGGGAGATTGTCTCTATATTGGAGATCGTATGGATAATGACATTCTTCCTGCTAAAAGAGTAGGAATGCGGACGGTGCATGTGCTACAAGGGATTGGTCCCCATCATTGTCAACAGGCAGGCATAACAGCTGACTTTACTGTTCAGTGTTTGAGTGACTTGATGAAATTATTCTAATATTTACTAAAAAACAAAGAGCGAGCCACGAGCTGTACTGATGTGTGGCAAGACGACGCTGATGTCGTTTAAATAAAGAAAAACCTAAAGTCAGCACTTTAGGTTTTTCTTTATGCAAATGTGACGCAGACGGCTTCGGGGACGATAAAGTCAGAAGACAGATTGGTGAGCTTCCCTGTTTCTGTATCGCGGCTAAAGACGCTAACATTGTCTGAATCTTGATGTGCCACGATCAAGAAGCGATCATCAGGACTGAGAATGAAATCGCGCGGGGTATTCCCCATACTTGGAACGATTTCAACCAGCTCCAGACTGGCATCTCTTAGGATCTTGTAGACTACAATTGAATCATGTCCGCGGTTTGAGCCATAGAGGAATCTTCCATCTTTAGAGAGACGAATCGCAGCGGTAGCATTAAAGGCGGTGTAGTCGTCTGGCAGGGTGGAGATGGTCTGCATGAGTTCAAATTCTCCCAAGCCATCGTAGATGAGGACTTCAATGGTCGAGTTCAGCTCGCAGATGAGATAGGCAATTTTAGCGGTTGGATGAAAGAGGATATGACGTGGACCAGCACCGGGTGTTGCGTGATAGCGGGCAAGCGGTGCTAGTTTGCCTTGGTCGGACACGTTATAAGTGACGACCTCGTCAGTTCCTAAATCGCAGGTGACTAGGTATTTATCGGGTGTCAGATCTGCGAAATGCACATGTGGACTGGATTGATTTTCATGAGGACCAGAACCTTCATGTTGATGAGTATCGACCAGCTCTATGCCTCCATTTTCCAAGCGTTGATAGACCAAGACTTGTCCCTTGTGGTAGTTGGCTCCGTAAACTAGGCCCCGCTCCTCGTCAACAGATACATAACAGTGGGGGGCACCGTCAGCTACGGCGTGGTTAATGAGCTTCAATTCTGGAGAAAAGGCGGCGAGCCCTCCTTGCTTGTCCCTAGCTCCCACAGAATAAAGAAAGAGGTCGTCTGAAAAGGCAAGATAGGTGGGATTCGGCTCAGCAGCGATGAGGCGGCACTTGCTCAACTCTCCTGTTTCTACATTGAAATCTGCGGCATAGATGCCTTCAGAAGCCCTACGAGTATAGGTTCCAAAATAAAGTATCATCATCAATTCCTCACATTGTCTTATTTAGAAAATTATATCATATTTTAAGGGGAAAGTCCGTCCTCTACCGATTTCTATCGCCCGAAAATCAAGGATACATGGTATAATAGAAAAAATACAGTTATTCAGTTTAGGTTGAAGTTGTCAATGATTGAGGAAACAGGATTTCCGATTTCCCACTATTGGAGTAGGATTCATAAAAACTGAAAGATGATATAGGAAGAGGTTTTACATGGACGATAAAAAACAAAAATTTTACCTGTCTTGGTTTTTTAAATGGTTTGTGAACAATCAAGCGGTCACGTTTTTTCTCGTGACGCTCTTGGTCTTGTTGACTATCTTAGTCTTAACCAAGATTAGCTTTATTTTTAGCCCGATTGCCAGTTTCTTGGAGATTATTCTCCTCCCTATGCTTCTAACAGGCTTGCTCTATTATTTGACAAATCCTATCGTTGATCTGCTGGAAAAATACAAGGTCTCACGAACAGTTGCGATTGCTATCTTATTTGTCGTGATTGCCTTTCTTTTAGTTTGGGGCTTGGCAGTTGCCATTCCAAGTATTCAAAAGCAGGTGGTTAGCTTTGCCCGCAATCTTCCTACTTATATTCAGGAAATCGAGTGGCAGGTGACCTCTCTCTTACAGGATGATCGATTTGAGCAATTTCGGCCAACAGCTTTAGAGCTACTAGACAATGTCAATAATCATATCATTTCCTTTGCCCAAAAATTATCTTCAAGCGCAGTTGATTGGGCAAAAGAGTTGATTAGTGCGACCTCTCAGGTAGTGGTAGCCGTCTTGATTATGCCATTTATCCTCTTTTATCTCTTGCGCGACGGACAGTATTTGAAAGCGCATGTCACTAAATACCTACCGACCAAGTGGCGGGCTTCAATCGGTGATGTCTTGACCGATGTCAATAGCCAATTGTCCAACTATGTCCGCGGTCAGGTAACGGTAGCCGTTATCGTTGCCTTGATGTTTTCGATCATGTTTTCAGTGATTGGGCTTAGTTACCCGATTACCTTAGGGATTGTAGCTGGTTTCTTGAACTTGATTCCTTATCTAGGATCTTTTCTTGCCATGATTCCTGCCCTTATTCTAGGTGCTATTGCGGGACCATTCATGCTGCTTAAGGTGGTCGTCGTCTTTGCGGTGGAGCAGACGATTGAGGGACGGTTTGTGACACCGTTGATTATCGGTAGTTCCTTGAATATTCACCCTATTACCATTCTCTTTGTCCTTTTGACTGCTGGACAGATGTTTGGCGTGATAGGAGTGCTCCTTGGGATTCCGATTTATGCTTCTATTAAGGTGGTCTTAAAAGCCATTTTTGAATGGTACAAGGAGTATAGCGGCTTGTATGAGCCAGAAACTGAACTGATTGAGGGTGTAGATGAATAATAGTGAAAAGATGTTGGTCTGCTTGGAGCAACAAGATTTACAAAAGGCTATGAACTATTTTCAGCGAGCCTTGGACAATGATTCGGATGAAATCTTGCTGGAATTGGCAACTTATCTGGAAAGTATCGGCTTTTTACCGCAGGCAAAAGAGATTTACCTGCGTCTGCAGGCTACCTATCCGGATCTGGCGATTCAACTTGCCCAGATCGCCAATGAGGACGGTTTGATAGAAGAGGCTTTTTCTTATCTAGAGATGATTGGTTCAGATAGTCCAGCCTATGTGGAGGCCTTGGTGGTCAAGGCTGATTTATATCAGTCAGAGGGATTGGCAGATGTAGCAAGAGAAAAACTGTTAGAAGCTAGTCAGCTAACGGATGATCCGGTGATTTTATTTGGTCTAGCCGAGCTAGACATGGAGTTGCAAGACTACAAGGAAGCCATTCAATATTATGCCCAGCTGGACAATCGACAATTTTATGAATGGACAGGCGTATCCACTTATCAACGGATTGGTCTTGCCTATGCCAGCCTTGGAAAATTTGAAGCAGCTATTGAATTTTTAGAAAAGGCAGTTGAGTTGGCCTATGATGACCAGACTGTCTTTGAACTAGCAACCTTGTTGTTAGATCTGGAAGACTATCAAAAATCAGCCCTATATTTCAAGCAGTTGGACACGATGAATCAAGAATTTGAAGGCTATGAATACGCCTATGCCCAAGCGCTTCATGGAGAGCATAAGTTGGCAGAAGCGCGGGAGATGCTAGCAAAAGGTCTTGCCAAAAACGAATACGATCCTGTCTTATTGTTACTCGCCTCGCAATATGCTTATGAGGACCATGATGTAAAGGCAGCAGAAGCATATCTCTTGCAAGCTAAGGCGAATGTCGAGGATGAAAACGAGGTTGTTTTGCGCTTGACCAATCTCTATTTGGAGCAGGAACGCTATGAGGATACCGTCCGTCTTTATTCGGAGGAATTGGACAATGTCCTAGCTGTTTGGAATATTGCCAAAGCCTATCAAGCCTTGGAAAGAGATCAGGAAGCACTTGCTCTCTTTGAGCGCTTGCAGCAGGACTTGGCTGAAAATCCTGAATTTTTGGCAGATTTCATTGAGCTTTTACGACAGTTGGGAAGACTAGGAGAGGCCAAGAATTTAGCGAGTCGCTACTTGCAATTAGTACCGGACGATCTGACTATGCAAGAATTTTATAATCAAGGATAAAAAATGGAAGTAAATAAATTATTTCAGTATAATACACTGGGTGCCTTGATGGCTGGTTTATACGGTGGTTCTTTGACAGTTGGTGAATTATTAGAGCATGGTGATCTGGGGCTTGGAACGCTTGACTCAATTGATGGAGAATTGATTGTGCTAGACGGGAAAGCCTATCAAGCCAAGGGGTCAGGTGACAGGCCAGAGGTAGTGGAAGTGTCGCCTGATGTCAAGGTGCCCTATGCAGCCGTAATCTTTCATCAGGCAGAGGTGATTTTTAAACAGCGCTTTGAAATGACAGACAAGGAATTGCAGGCGCGAATTGAATCTTACTATGATGGCGAAAATCTTTTTCGCTCTATTAAAATCCGGGGTCATTTTTCAAACATGCACGTTCGGATGATTCCAAAATCCACCTCGGATATAAAGTTTGCAGAGGTCGCAACCCATCAGCCCGAATATACGGCAGAAGACATTTCAGGTACCATTGTCGGCATCTGGACACCAGAGATTTTTCATGGAGTGAGTGTTGCGGGCTATCATCTGCATTTTATTTCAGATGACCATAGCTTCGGTGGGCATGTCATGGATTACGTCATTAACCAAGGTTTTGTTGAAGTCGGAGCTGTTGACCAGCTGGACCAACGTTTTCCAGTTCAGGATCGGCAGTTTCTTTTCGCCAAGTTCAACGCTAAAGAAGTACGTGACGATATTGACAAGGTGGAGTAATAAAATAGCACAGTGTGCTATTTTATCCCGAGCTTGAAAATAGGAAAGCGAGGCAGTCACAGTGTGCTATTTTATCCCGAGCTTGAAAATAGGAAAGCGAGGCAGTCACAGTGTGCTATTTTATCCCGAGCTTGAAAATAGGAAAGCGAGGCAGTCACAGTGTGCTATTTTATCCCGAGCCTGAAAATAGGAAAGCGAGAGCACGGTGTACTATTTATTTAAAAATCTTCAAATATAAAACTGGCAGTTCATCCTTGGACTGCCAGTTTTAGAGTATTAATCATATAAACTTTCTTCCGTATGATAGACGCAACGGTTTTCCTCATCCCAGTAGTGGATACGTTCAAAGGAACCCTTACGCCAGTAAAGAGGTAGTCGACTTCGAATATCCTCCTGCATCTCAAGCTGGTCGAGTTGGTCAATCGACCACCATTTTGGAGTGCCTTCAGGCGATGTGGTCAAGATTTCACCTTCAAAATCCTCGCAGAGGAAGTCGTAGTAGACATGGCGTTCCTTTCCAATGGGGTTGGTAAAGCCGGAAATGCCTTTTAGTTGCAAGTTACGAACGGTCAGTCCGGTTTCCTCCTTGACTTCGCGTACAGCTGCTTGAAAGAAAGATTCAGGAAAATCGACCTTACCACCGGGCTGAATCCAGCCCTTGAAATCATCATGCTGGCGATCTAATAGTAGGATTTGATTGCCCTTTTTGATACAAATATTGACATAGTTTTTAATCGTTTCACTCATGTTTTCTTCCTATTGCTTCATAGCTTTAATCTTCGACTCATCTGGAGTAACCCGTAGCGTTTTTTGCCCTCGGTAGGTGACAAATCCTGGTTTAGCACCGCTTGGTTTATGCAATTTCTTGGCTTCAATCATGTCCACTTGCACCAGATTGGAGTAGCGAGCCTTGGAGAAATAGGCTGCTAGTTCTGCTGCATCCGTCTTGACTTCGTCGCTCGGTTCAAGATTATCTGTGATGATGACATGGCTTCCTGGAATGTCTTTTGCATGGAACCACCATTCGCCTTTTTTTGCTATCTTAAAGGTCAATTCATCATTTTGGAGATTGTTTTTTCCAACAAGAATAATCGTTTTTCCATCTGTTGCCAAGTAGCGTTCTGGCTTTTGGCGCTTGGCTATTTTTTCCCGATGACGCCGCTTGAGATACCCTGTCTCAATCAATTCTTCTCTGATTGCTTCAACTTCAGAAAGACTGGCTTGCGCAAGCATAGTATCGACACTTTCAAGGTAGTGAATCGTTGCTTTCGTTTCTTCGATTAGAGAATTGAGGTGCTTGACAGCTTCCTTTAATTTTTGGTATTTCTTGAAATAACGTTGGGCATTTTGGCTCGGAGTGAGTGCGACATCTAGTTCAATAGTCAGTGGTTCACCAGTATAATAATTGTCCAGAGTGACACTGGCTTGGTCGTTAGGCACCTGATGGAGATAGGTCGTCAGTAGCTCCCCCTTTTGGCGGAAGAGTTCAGCCGTTTCAGTGTCGAGGAGTTCTTGTTCCTGCTTGACAATCTTCTTACGATTTTTATCCAGTTCACTAGCCACCCGCTTGATCAGTTCCTGCGCTTGCTGGGCAACTCGGTCACGCTCCGCCTTATCCTGATAGTAGTAGTCAAGGAGTTGAGAAAGGCTCGCAAATACTTCTTGACTATCGGCAAAAGGCACGGCAGTATAAAATTTTTCTGTTAGATTGGGTTGGCAGGTTTGGTCAAAAAAAGCCCGGAAATTCTTGAGTTTATCCGTTGTCAAACGCTGCGCTAATTCTGTTGCGGTATCGCGACCCAGTCCTTGGAAAAGGCTTTGAAGCCGCTTGGCTGTAAGCTCTTCTGTATTCAAGAGTTCAAATAATTTTTCATCGCCAATCGTAAAGGGATTGAAACGATTGGTTTCAGGAGGCCGCACATAGCTCGCCCCCGGTAGAATTGTCCGATAGGAATTTTGCGAAAAGCCAACATGTTTAATCGCTTCGATAATTCGTTCTTCAGTCTTATCAACTAGGAGAATGTTGCTATGCTTGCCCATGATTTCAATGATGAGACTTACCTTGAGGTGGTCTCCGATCTCGTCCTTATTTGAGACGACAAATTCTAAAATACGGTCATTGTCCCACTGTTGGATTGACTCAATAATAGCTCCCTGCAAGTATTTCCGTAAGATCATGGTAAAGGTGTTTGGAACCTTGGGATTGGTAAATTCGGTCTGGGTCAGTTGGACGCGACCAAAGACTGGATGGGCGGAAAGAAGCAGTTTCTGGCTAGTCCGATTGCTGCGGATATGGAGGACAATCTCCTGTTCAAAAGGCTGGTTGATTTTTTGAATCCGACCGCCCTCTAGTGCCTCTTGCAATTCAGCCGTCAGATGATGTAAAAAGAATCCGTCAAAAGACATGTCTATTCCTCATATTTCTAGTTCCTGTAAGTCAAGTATAATCTGCTTTTTATTCCAATTATAACATTTTTTAAAAATTTTACAAAAAACTATTGACAAAGCAAAGAGGAAGTTCTATAATGTTTACTAATCAGAAGAAGTAATAGATGATTCGTTTTCAGGGAGCTTGTGGGTATTGTGAACAAGTAGCGGACGTTTATGAAATGGGCTGATTTTATGTATTGAATTCAAAACAATGAGAATTCGGTTGGCACCCCTTACCGTGCAACTCCTTGATAGAGGAGATGGAGATATGGAACAATTCTAGGTAGTTTCCATAAGTGAGGTGGCACCGTGTCATTGACGCCCTCGCATGCAGTTTTGTATGCGGGGGCTTTTTCTATGGTGTTCGGTTATATGGCACCGTATGAGGAGGATGAGAGATGAAAAAGCGATGGCGAATTTGGTTTTTATAGTCATTTAGTTTATATTTTTATTACTTCGTTAACTCGTCTTGCTGTACCCTAGTACTATCTGCGACTCGTTGCCTAGTACTAAAAATAAACTAAACGGCTATATCAGTGTGAAACAAAAACAATGGAAATAGTGTGTGACAAAAGGAGATGAAATCATGAAAAACAAGAATTTATTGATGACCATTCTGGCTTTGATAGCTGTTGTTGTTGGAGGAATTTTCCTAAATAATAAAAAGGAAGGACAGGAAGCGCAGACTGCGGATGAGACAGTCAAGGTGGGGGTGCTTCAGTTTGTAACCCATGAAGCTCTGGATGAAATCTATCGCGGGATTCAAGATGGTCTGGCAGAAGAGGGCTATAAGGATGCTAAAATCAAGATAGACTTTATGAATGCTGAAGGAGACCAAGGAAAAATCGCGACTATGAGTAAGCAGCTTGTGGCAAATGGCAATCAGGTTCTGGTAGGGATTGCGACACCGGCAGCCCAAGGTCTTGCCAATGCAACCAGTGATCTACCTGTTGTTATGGGTGCCATTACTGATCCGGTCGGTGCTAAATTGGTTGAAAGTCTTGAAAAACCAGGTGCAAATGTGACAGGTGTTGCCTGCCCACAACCGATTGGTCAACAGCTCGACTTGATCAAGAAAATCACCCCCAAGGCCAAAACAATCGGTGTTCTTTACTCAAGCAATGAAGATAATTCAAAATTGAATGTAGAAAAGTTTACAGAATTAGCAGAAAAAGAGGGCTATACGGTACTTGCTTATCCTGTACCGTCCAGCAATGAGATTGCTTCAACGATGGCAGTCATGACCAGCAAGGTTGATGCTATCTGGGTACCACAAGATAACACGATTGCTTCAGCCTTTAAGACCGTTGTTGCGAGCAACAAGGAAGCAAAAATCCCAATCTTCCCAAGCGCTGATACGATGGTCAAAGAAGGTGGCTTGGCATCTGTTGTTGTCAGTCAGTACGGTTTAGGTGTATCCACTGGAAAAATGACAGCTAAGATGTTGAAAGGTGCAAAACCAGCAGAGACACCAGTTGATGTGGTGGATCAGGGAGCCCCAATCATTAACAAAAAAGTAGCGGCAGAACTAGGCATCACGATTCCAGAAGAAGTTGAAAAAGCTGCTGGTGAAATTGTAGAATAAAGGAAATAAAAGAGAAAAGAGGGTAGCTGTTATCCAATAATGGCTTGTTCTTTTCTTATAATAAATAGGAAGAAAGTATGATTGTATCAATAGTATCACAAGGTCTGGTCTGGTCTATCTTGGGACTTGGCATTTATATGACCTTCCGGATTTTAAATTTTCCAGATATGACAGCAGAGGGGAGCTTTCCTTTGGGAGGGGCAGTAGCTGTCACCCTGATTAGCGGTGGGGTGAACCCCTTTCTTGCGACCCTCGTGGCTGTCCTCGCAGGTTGCCTAGCGGGTCTTGTAACAGGCTTGCTTTATACCAAGGGCAAGATCCCAACACTTCTTTCAGGAATTTTGGTCATGACTTCCTGTCATTCCATTATGTTGATGATTATGGGACGGGCGAATTTGGGTCTTTTAGGCACGAAGCAGATTCAAGACTATTTACCTTTTAGTACCTCTGTCAATAATTTGGTTGCAGCCTTGGTTTTTGTAGTATTAGTGATTGTAGCCCTGCTTTTTTTCCTTGATACGAAACTGGGGCAGGCCTATATCGCAACAGGGGATAATCCAGATATGGCACGGAGTTTCGGCATTCATACAGATAGTATGGAGTTGATGGGCTTGGTCTTGTCAAATGGCGTGATTGCCCTAGCAGGAGCTCTCATTGCCCAGCAAGAGGGCTATGCGGACGTCTCGCGTGGAATTGGGGTCATCGTTGTGGGGCTTGCTAGTCTGATTATTGGAGAGGTCCTCTTTAAGAGTTTGACCTTGGCAGAGCGGTTGATGACCATTGTTGTAGGGGCGATTGCCTATCAGTTCCTGATATGGGCGGTGATTGCACTTGGTTTTAATACCAGCTACCTCCGCATTTACAGCGCTGTGATTTTAGCCATCTGCCTTATGATTCCGACCCTAAAAGCAAAATTCTTCAAAGGAGTGACCCTTAGCAAATGACAGCAATTGTAGAATTAGAAAATGCCACAAAGGTGGTCAATAACGGCTTTGATGAAGAAAAAGTCATCTTACGTGAGGTTTCGCTGACCATTCATGAGCATGATTTTATTACGATTTTAGGGGGAAATGGTGCAGGTAAGTCAACTCTTTTCAATGTGATTGCGGGTACTCTGCCCCTTACGAGTGGAACCATTCGTATCATGGGAGAGGATGTGACCAATCTGTCGCCTGAAAAGCGAGCCAAGTATCTAGCGCGCGTCTTTCAAGATCCTAAAATGGGAACAGCTCCTCGGATGACGGTTGCAGAAAATCTTTTGATTGCCAAGTTTCGCGGAGAAAGCCGCGGTCTTGTTCCACGAAAATTGAGCAACTATAAGGGAGAATTTCAAGCGACGATTGACCAGATTGGGAATGGGCTTGAACGGCATCTGGATACGCCGATTGAATTTCTATCAGGGGGGCAACGTCAGGCTCTAAGTCTTCTGATGGCAACCTTGAAGCGCCCAGAATTGTTGCTCTTAGATGAACACACAGCTGCCCTTGATCCCAAAACCAGTCTAGCTCTGATGGAGTTAACAGACCGCTTTGTGACCAAGGATCGGTTGACAGCCCTTATGATTACGCACCAGATGGAGGATGCCCTCAAATATGGGAATCGTCTCTTGGTCATGAAAGATGGACACATCATCAAGGACTTGAACAAGGCAGAAAAAGAAGAGATGACCTTGGAAGATTATTATCGTTTCTTTGAATAGACAGCAATCCCTAGTCAAAAGACTAGGGATTTTTGGCTGAATATAGTTCACATTCTTTTCGGACATCAATTGGAAAAAGAGACACAGCAGTTGCAACTCGTGTTGATCAGTCTAGGAATAGACTGTTGAAAGTTGGGGATAGAACGAGTGCAACTTGTATCAAATGCCCTATGTATCTTGGAATTGAGTTCGGACTATGCACTTTGTGAAAAAGAGACATAACTGTTTCAGTTTTAGCTAGTTACAGAGACGGCTATCTTTAGGAAGTGGGCTGAAAACCTCCACTGGAGTTTTTCACTCGTCAGATTTCCTAGTTTGCCGTAACTGTTGCAGGCTATGCCTGCTTTACAGGTACAGTAATAACAGTCAGGGAAGTGACTGTTATAGTCATTTAGTTTATATTTTTATTACTTCGTTAGTACCCCAGTACTACCTGCGACTCGTTGCCTAGTACTAAAAATAAACTAAACGGCTATATTACATGAAGAAGTGCGCTCTGAGTTCTTAACGGGCTTTGTATCTTGTATAATTGAGTTCAGCCTAAAACCTCGGAAAAAAGATAAATACTCCTAGAAGCAGAGACTTCTGCGTCGTATTTCCTATTTTTCAGTCGGTTTTTTAACGGCTTCACATCTTATAATTGAACTCGGGCTACAACTCGCTGACAAACCGTAGTCAAAAATTGAGTAAACTCAAAAAACATCACAGTAGGCATCTGATTGTCGCTAACACGCCAATCTAGTTGCCTTTGTGGGGGTCTCACGACGAAGCGAATCGCTTCTGTTCGGCCACCTATTTTGTCTAGGAGTTGCTTCAACAGTCTAGGAATAGACTGTTGAAGGTTGGAAATAAAACGAGTGAACTCGTGTCAAACGCCCTCATATCTTGTGTAATTGAACTCGAGCTACGAGCTGTGTAAAAAAGATAGATTTCCTCGTGTTCATGGAACACCACGTCAATCTCCTATTTTTACTTAGCTCTTCGCGTCCTCTGTATCTTAATTAAACACGCTCTAAACTCTGTGCGAAAAAGACAAATCTTCCTAGAGTTTGATAACTCTTCGTCAGATTTCCTATTTTCGCTTTGAGTTCTTAACGGGCTTTGTATCTTGTTTAACGCTCTCGTATCTTGTGTAATTGAACTCGGGCTACAACTCGCTGACAAAAAGACCAAACTCATTGATTGCAAGACAATCTGCTTCGTTTGCCTATTTTGTCTAGGAGTTGTTTAACGCCCTCATATCTTGTGTAAGCTATATTTTGAAAAAATGTTGAAAAAAGGGTATAATAGTATGGATATGCAAGAAATTGCAAGACTGTAATTCGACTTGGAACTCCAAGGACCGTTAGTAAAAATTATAAATAAAGGAGTTATCATGACTGACATAAAAATAATGGCTCTAGGCGGTGTCCGTGAGAATGGGAAAAATCTCTATATCGCTGAAGTCAATGACACGATTTTCGTCTTGGATGCTGGGCTAAAATATCCAGAAAATGAACAGCTTGGTGTAGATGTTATCGTTCCAAATTTTGAATACTTGGTGGAAAATAAGAAGCGGGTGGCAGGTGTATTCTTGACCCATGGGCATGCGGATGCGATTGGTGCCTTGCCCTATTTGCTAGAAAATGTACGGGTACCTGTTTTTGGCTCTCATTTGACCATTGAATTGGCAAAATTAGTCGTTAAACATTACAATGCGACCAAGAAGTTCAAGGATTTTCATGTCATTAACGCAGAGACAGAAATTGATTTTGGAACCTCTGTTATATCTTTCTTTAAAACGACCCACTCCATTCCGGAAAGTTTAGGGATTGTTATTAAGACGGACGAAGGAAATATCGTCTATACCGGTGATTTCAAATTCGATCAGGCTGCCGATCCTTTCTACAAGACAGATTTTAGCCGCCTAGCAGAAATAGGAAACGAAGGCGTACTAGCGCTCTTGTCCGATTCAGCCAATGCAGATAGCAACATTCAGGTTGCCAGCATGCATGAAGAAGCAGAAGAGATTTATAATACCATTGCGGATTGGGAGGGACGCGTCATAGTGGCTGCGGTTGCTAGCAATATTGTCCGTATCCAGCAAATCTTTGATGCGGCTGAAGCAACGGGTCGTCGTGTAGTGTTGACAGGCTACGATGTGGAAAATATCGTTCGCACTGCTATTCAGTTAAAAAAATTGCGTTTGGTTAGCGAACGCTTGCTGATTAAGCCGAAAGATATGCATAAGTTTGCGGATAATGAGTTGATTATCTTGGAAACGGGACGTATGGGTGAACCCCTAAACGGCTTGCGTAAGATGTCGATTGGTCGCCATCGCTATGTTGAAATCAAGGACGGAGACTTGGTCTACATTGTTACAACGCCAACGATTTCAAAAGAGGCAGTTGTGGCACGGGTGGAAAATATGATCTACCAAGCAGGTGGTGTGGTCAAATCAATCACCAAGAACCTGCGGGTGTCAGGGCATGGGAATGCGCGTGATTTGCAATTGATGTTAAATATCTTACGCCCTAAGTATCTGTTCCCAGTGCAGGGTGAATACCGCCAGCTTGATGCCCATGCACGAGCAGCGCTTGAGATTGGCGTATATCCAGAGAATATCTTTATCGTGAAACGTGGTGATGTCATGAGCTACGAACAGGGTGAATTTGTCCACAGTGGATCTGTTGTTGCAGGTGATGTCATGATTGATGGAAATGCGATTGGAGATGTCGGCAATATCGTTCTTCGTGACCGTAAGATCTTGTCAGAAGACGGCATCTTCATTGTAGCGATTACGGTCAATCGTCGTGAAAAGCGGATTATTTCAAAAGCTAAGGTCAATACGCGCGGATTTATCTATGTCAAAAAGAGCCGTGATATTTTACGCGAGGCTTCTGATTTGGCTAATAAAACGGTGGAAAATTACTTTACAAAGGATAGTTTTGACTGGACAGAGCTTAAGTCGTCTGTCCGTGATGAATTAGCAAAATACCTCTTTGATCAAACTAAGAGACGTCCAGCTATTCTACCCGTTATCATGGAAGTCAAATAGCGTCAGTATAAGCAGAAAAAGGTGGTAGCTAGTAACGAGCAAAGTAGCACCTTTTTCTATTGAAAAGGAGAAAAAACGATGGCCCTAATGAGTATTACCTATTATTCTTCTGTTATGGATCTGGATTTGTCGGTGCAGGTCTTGTACCCAGATAAGGGGCGGGTGGATAATCCTGATGATACAGATATTCCTGTCCTGTATCTTCTGCATGGAATGGGCGGACGAGATACGACTTGGTTGCGTTTGACAGCCTTGGAACGTTTGGTGCGTAAGACTAATCTGATCGTAGTCATGCCAGATACCCACAATGGCTGGTACGTTAATACCCAGTACGGCTATCCCTATTTTGATGCCTTGGCAATTGAGCTACCAGATGTCTTGAAGCGCTTCTTCCCAAACATGACAGATAAGCGAGACAAGACCTTTATTGCAGGCTTGTCTATGGGAGGCTATGGAGCCATGCATTTGGCCTTAGCCACCAACCGTTTTTCTCATGTTGCCAGCCTATCGGGAGCTCTTAGTTTTAAGGACTTTGACCCAAGAAAGGAAAGTTTGGGAAATCTCGCCTATTGGACAGGCACTTTCGGTGAGATGACAGACTGGGAAAGTCCTGAAAATCCTTATTCCCTCATCAATCTGGCTCAAAAAGCAGATAAAAAGACCAAGATGTATATCTGGTGTGGCGAGCAAGACTTTCTACTAGCTGCCAATCACTTTGCAGCTCAATCCTTTAAAGATTTAGGCTATGAGGTAGATTATCAGACAGCTCCGGGCAAACATGAATGGTACTACTGGGATAAACAGTTGGAGGTGCTTCTATCTTGGCTTCCGATCGATTTTCAACTAGAAGAACGCCTGTCTTAATAGAAGATGTGATATAGAATGCTATGATTATACTACAAGGAAATAAGATTGAGCGCGCCTTTGCAGGAGAAGTGCTCTTTGAAAATATCAACTTGCAGGTAGATGAACGAGATCGAATTGCCCTCGTAGGCAAAAATGGTGCTGGTAAGTCGACCTTGCTTAAAATTCTGGTCGGTGAAGAAGCTCCGACCAGTGGAGGAGTCAATCGGAAGAAAGACTTGTCCCTATCCTACTTAGCGCAAAATAGCCGTTTTCAATCGGAAAACACTATTTATGAGGAGATGCTGCAGGTTTTTGCTGAACTTCGCCAGACTGAAAAACGTTTGCGGGATATGGAGATGCAAATGGGCGAATTGGCAGGTCTAGAACTGAACCAGTTGATTCAGACCTATGATCAGCTATCTGAAGAATTTCGTCTAGCAGGTGGTTTCACTTATGAAGCGGATATTCGGGCGATTTTAAACGGTTTCAAGTTTGATGAGTCCATGTGGCAGATGAAGATTTCAGCCCTATCAGGTGGACAAAATACGCGTCTAGCCTTGGCTAAGATGCTACTCGAAAAGCCGGAATTATTGGTTCTTGACGAGCCGACAAACCATCTAGACATTGAAACGATTGCTTGGTTGGAAAACTATCTTGTCCATTATAAGGGAGCGCTCATCATTGTCAGCCATGACCGCTATTTCCTAGACAAGGTTGCTACCATTACGCTTGATTTGACAGCGACTTCCTTGGATCGCTATATCGGGAATTATTCGACCTTTGTCGCCTTAAAAGAGCAGAAGTTGCTAACCGAATTGCAAAACTACGAAAAGCAGCAAAAAGAAATTGCGAAGTTGGAGGACTTTGTTCAGAAAAATATTGTCCGAGCTTCAACCACTAAGCGGGCACAAGCAAGACGTAAACAATTGGAAAAAATGAACCGGTTAGACAAGCCAACCCTTGGCGAAAAATCTGCCTATATGGCCTTTCATTCAGATAAGGCTTCTGGCAATATTGTCTTGACAGTCGAGCAGGCTGCGGTGGGCTACAATGGTGAAATCCTCTCTGAACCGATTCATATTGACCAGAGAAAGCTCGACGCGATTGCGATTGTAGGGCCTAACGGTATTGGAAAAACGACCCTTTTGAAATCAATCATCGGGCAGATTCCCTTTATCAAAGGAGAAGCGAAGTTCGGTGCCAATGTTGAGGTTGGCTACTATGACCAGACCCAGTCTGCCTTGACCCCATCCAATTCTGTCTTGGAAGAAGTATGGTCTGCATTTCCGACAACCCCTGAAGTGGACATCCGCAACCGTCTGGGAGCATTTCTTTTCTCGGGTGATGACGTTAAAAAATCGATTGCCATGCTATCTGGCGGAGAAAAAGCACGGGTTTTGCTAGCAAAATTATCTATGGAAAACAATAATTTTCTGATTCTGGATGAGCCGACCAACCACTTGGATATTGATAGCAAGGAAGTCTTGGAAGACGCCTTGATACGGTATGATGGTACCCTGCTCTTTGTCAGTCATGATCGCTATTTCATCAACCGGGTCGCAACCAAGGTTCTCGAATTATCCGAAACAGGTAGCACCCTTTACTTGGGGGACTACGATTATTATCTGGAGAAAAAAGCAGAGCAGTCAGTAGGTGTCGAGGCGCTAGCGGAGCGAGTAAGAACAAGGAATCCGAGCGGGGCGAGCGACTACCAAGCGCAGAAAGAAACCCAAAAAGAGCAGCGTAAAATGGCTCGGCGAATGGAACAAATCGAAGCTGATATTGACGAGCTAGAAAATAGCTCCTCCCAGCTTCAAGAAGCGATGCTAGCGACCAATGATGTCGGAGAATTGACCGATCTCCAAAAGGAAATTGACAATCTATTGCAGCAACAGGACAAGCTCCTGCAGGAGTGGGAGGAACTGACCGAAAAGCTCGAGGCACTAGACCCTAACCCCTAACCCCTAAACTCCCCCTGTAAGTAACTAATACTTGTCAAAAATCAAATTCTGACGTCGTTCATTCACCTTGCTGAGTAAAAAGCTCCAGTGGAGGTTTTTAGCCTGTTCTCTTAAAACAAGAAAGAACGAGTGGAGCTCGTGTCGCCCAGTCTAGGAATAGACTGTTGAAGGTTGGAAATAAAACGAGTGAACTCGTGTCAAGTGTGCTCCCTTTGGGGGACATAACTGTTTCAGCTTTAGCCGGTTCTAGATTTTGGTTTTCATAGAGTACAACTAAGGGTGGAAGATATAAAAAAAATGCCTGAAACAACACTGTTTCAGGCATAATGTTTGTCTTGTCAGTTCTGTAAATATTGATACTCATTTCGTTAGCCGTAGTACTGGTGCACGGCAAGACGAGTTCACGAAGCAATAAAAGATAAAGGAAAGGCTAGATTGTTTGGTTTTTGGTTCAAACTAGACTTGTTGTAGTGTTGCTTCTAGCTTTTGTTTTTGAAGTTCCAATTCTTTCCTAGCTTCTTTCAATTCGTTCTTGATGGCAAGATGCTTGCCCATACCAATCAGGCTTGCAACAATAGCACCGAGTAAGACGGAAATCAGAATGAGAATAATCAAGGGCAGTTTGAAATATCCAAAGAGATAGCTAATCTTGACGGTTTCCATATTGGCAAGAGACAGTCCTGCAATCAGTAAAATTAAGAGCAGAACAGCGATATAGTGCAGTTTTGTTTTCATGGTATTCTCCTATTCTTCAAAGCGGGCCTTACTTTTAATGTCGCCGTATTCTTCTGGAATTTCAATAGAAAGGACTTCTTCGTAGGAAGGAAGTAGGATATCCTGTCCGTATTTATTGCGTAAGGCTGTTGTGACCAGACGGTAGGCAAGATTGGCATTGCGGGAGAGGATTGGCCCATGGAAATAGCTAGCAAAGGTATTTTTGTAGTGCATGCCCTCGCCTCCGTCTTCATTATTGTTGCCATGTCCGTAAATGGTTTTTCCCAGTGGTTTTTGATTATCCGCTAAAAAAGTCCTTCCCTGATGGTTCTCAAAGCCATAGTAAGTTTCATTAAACTCTTCATTATGAATTTTTATATCACCGATAAAGCGGTTGTTGACTTGATTGAGCGTATAATGACCGAGAATTCCCAGTCCCTCGATTTTGCGTCCGCCTGCTTCGATATAGTATTGCCCTAGGAGTTGGAAGCCGCCGCAGATGGCTAGCATGACCCCCTTGTTTTCAATAAAGGCTGAGAGGTCTTCTTTTTTTGTTGGCAAATCTTTGGCGAGGATCGACTGCTCATAGTCTTGACCACCACCGAAAAAGGCAATATCATAGAAATCCTTGTCAAATTTATCTTCGAGAGACACAATGTCAACTTGGACACCTGCTCCCAGTTTTTCAGCGACATATTTGAGCATGAGGATGTTTCCATTATCTCCATAGGTGTTCATCAAATCGCCATAGAGGTGGGCAATGTGGAGCTGATAGTGATAGTCCTTAGCAGGACTTAAAAGTGAAGTATAGACCATCTTATTTCATCTCCCTTCCAACGATTTGGCGCTGTGCGAGAATATCACGCAACTCCAGCATGGCAGTATAGGTCGCAAGGATATAGGTATGCTTGGTATCATGCGCTTCGATCAAATCAAGGATCTTCGCGATAGATTGCTCTTGGGTCATGTCCTCCACAGGAGCGCCAGCTACCCGCAATCGGCGAGCAATTTCAGAAGCGCGAATCCCACCTGCAAAGACATGTGGAATCTGCATCTGGCTCATGCGCTCAAAATCGGCATCCCAAATCCAGCTGGTATCAATCCCGTCTGCATAGTTGGCATTGAGAAGAACAGCCAGATTAAATGCATGAGGGGCTAGTTGTATCATTTCGAGAGCCTGTGTAGCTCCGACAGGATTTTTGATTAAGATGAGGGTACAGTCCTTATCACCGAGTGTGAACGTTTCCTGACGACCGAAAACAGCCTTGCTCTTATCGAAACCAGCCTTGATAATCTCGGGAGAGACCCCTAAAAACTCGGCTACACTGACCGCTGCAAGCGCGTTGTAGATATTGTAGAGCCCGCCGATATTGATCTTATATTCTTGCCCATCAATGACAAAGGTTGAGGACAGGTGGGTGATCTCTTTGAGTGCAGATAGCTTGTAGTCTAACTCAGGACGTGCAAATCCGCAAGACAGGCAGATGTAGCTACCAAGATTGGCATAGGTATTCATCTTATAGCGCAAAATGTGGTGGCAATGCGGGCAGAGAACGCCTTCAGTATTGTAGTGTGTCAATTCTGGCGCATGTTCCATAGTCGCAAATCCATAGTAGCGAATGGGATTTACAAGCGTAGTTGAGTGAAAGAGCGGACTATCTCCATTGGCAAGGATGGTAGCCGTTGGCACCTTGGCTGCACCGTCAACAATCATCTGGTAGGTCGTATAAATTTCCCCATAACGATCCATCTGGTCGCGGAAGATATTGGTAAAGACAATCAGATTAGGCTTGATAAATTCAGTTACCTTGGCAAGGCTAGCCTCATCAATTTCTAGCACCGCAATTTTTTTGCCCTTTTTATTTTTTTTAGCCGATAAAAAGGTAGCTGTAATCCCCGTCAGCATATTCGCTCCGCTAGTGTTGGTCGTGACTGCTCCAAAGGCTTCTTCTAAAATTCCCACCGTCAAGGCAGTGGTCAATGTTTTACCATTCGTTCCTGTAATTACAATGATTTCGTAGTCTTTTGCGAGACTATCTAAAATATGTTTATCAAATTGTAGGGCAATTTTTCCTGGGAGGGTTGTTCCGCGGCCTAATGTTCCGAGAATGGCTTGAGAGGCCTTACCCGCCAGAAGCCCTAAGGCTGTATTTAGTTTCATCATAGGCCTATTTTATCATAAAGCTACCGCTTTTTCTAGAATCGAAAACCATTCCGATAGGAAAATCCATGTTGGAACCTAAGCCTTTTAACTGGTGAAAGGGAGAAAAATCCCTCTGGAGTAAGACCAATCAAGAGCGTCTTTTATCAGCTTTTGATTTTAAAGATGATGAATAGTCTTTTAGGAAAATTTGTATCAAGTATGGTATAATAGGAGCAGCAAGAAATAGAAAGTATGTGAAGTGGATGCTCAATTATAGTCAATTACTTGATGTGAATTACTGGTCCAGCTTGTCAGTCAGTCCTTGGACTGCTTTGATGCACCTGGTCGATATTACCCTAGTTAGCTATCTCATCTATCGTTTTAGTAAAGCTCTAGCAGGGACTAAAATCATGACCTTGGTCCGTGGGGTCTTCCTCTTTTTATTCTTTCAGCTAATTGCAAGTCTGCTGGGTTTGCAGACCATTTCCTGGTTGATGAATCAGGTCATTACTTACGGGGTGATCGCTGGTGTAGTGATCTTTGCACCAGAGATTCGAACCAGTTTAGAAAAGCTAGGGCGGACTACCCAACTCTTTGCGCGAATCGAACTAAGTTCCGAAGAAGCCTTGATCCAAGCCTTTATCAAGGCAGCTACCTACATGGCTCCCCGGAAAATTGGCGCCTTGGTCGCGGTTGAACGCACCCAGACCTTGCGGGAATACTGCTCGACAGGTATCCCACTTGATGCGGATATTTCAAGCGAGTTACTGATCAATATTTTTATTCCTAATACCCCACTTCATGATGGAGCAGTCATTATCCAAGAAGATAAGATTGCCGTATCCTGTGCCTATTTTCCATTGACAGAGAGTGCAGGGATTTCAAAGGAGTTTGGCACTAGGCATCGGGCTGCAATCGGCCTAGCAGAAGTATCAGATGCCTTTGTCTTTATTATTTCAGAAGAAACAGGGAGCATTTCAGTAGCTTATAATGGGCTTTTCAAGCACGATCTCAGCTTGGAAGAATTTGAAAGTGAGCTTCGAATCCTATTTACCCCTGACGATGTGAAAAAGAGAAGTTGGTTAGAACGCTTGGGAGGTAAAAAAGATGAACGATAAATTAAAAAAGACAGGGCATTTACTCCTATCAGCTTTTATTGCTCTTGTGTTGTTTTTTTATGCGACTACTACCAACTATAAAAATTCGATTACAACAGCCAATACAACCAAGAAGGTGACGGAGTCAGAAACCTATACCCATACGGTTACCAATGTACCGATTGATGTCAAATATGACAATGAGCATTACTTTATATCAGGTTTTTCACCTACCGTGACAGTCTCTCTGACCGCCTCAAACAGGGTGATTTTACAAAGAGAAACGGATGAAGCAACCCGGACATTTGAAGTGACAGCAGATTTGAATGGTGCAACAAGTGGCACCCATACAGTTGATCTGGTTGCGTCTAATCTACCGACAGGGGTCAAGGCTAAATTAGTTCCTGATACGGTAACCGTGAAAATTGGAAAGAAAGTTAGTAAGGCTTACGCTGTCCAAGGCGTTATCACCAATAATCAACTGGCAGAAGGTTACAGCTTAGGAAAAGTCACTGTCAATGTATCTGCGGTAAAAGTGACGACGGATCAGGATACCATGGCTCGTGTTGATCGTGTGGAAGCAGTGGTACCAGATGCTAGTAATTTAGACGAGAATTATAGTGGAACAGCTACCTTGCAAGCTGTTGATAATCAAGGAAATGTTCTGCCTGTCGTCTTGTCACAAGACGGAGCGACCTTGCAGGCAACGATTAGCAAAACCAAATAAGAAAGAGAGTTAGAAACAATGGGAAAATATTTTGGAACAGATGGGGTGCGTGGAGAAGCCAACATTGAGCTGACACCAGAATTAGCCTTTAAATTAGGACGTTTTGGGGGCTATGTCCTCAGTCAACATGAAACGGATACACCGCGCGTATTTGTCGGACGTGATACCCGGATTTCAGGTCAAATGCTCGAAGCTGCCTTGGTGGCTGGTCTTCTTTCTGCGGGAATCCATGTCTACAAATTGGGGGTGATTGCAACTCCCGGTGTGGCTTATCTTGTTCGGACTGAAAAAGCAAGTGCAGGTGTCATGATTTCAGCCAGCCACAATCCTGCTCAAGATAATGGGATTAAATTCTTTGCGGGAGACGGCTTTAAGCTAGATGATGAGCTAGAAGCGGAGATTGAAGCCTTGCTTGATGCTGAAGAAGACGTCCTACCTCGCCCGTCTGCAGCTGGTTTGGGAGATGTGGTCGATTATCCTGAGGGGCTTCGTAAATACCAACAGTTTCTCGTTTCCACTGGTTTTGACTTAGAGGGTATGAAGGTAGCATTGGATACAGCAAATGGTGCAGCCAGCACCTCAGCCCGCCAAGTTTTTGCGGACTTGGGTGCGCAATTAGCTGTCATGGCGGAAAATCCAGATGGTCTGAATATCAATGAAGAGGTAGGGTCTACTCATCCGGAAGCCTTACAAGAATTGGTTAAAGAAAGCAACAGCCAGATTGGGCTTGCCTTTGATGGCGATAGCGATCGTCTGATTGCTGTTGATGAAAAAGGTGACTTGGTTGACGGTGACCGGATCATGTATATCATTGGGAAATACTTGGCAGACCACGGACTGCTTGCCCACAATACGATTGTGACCACAGTCATGTCTAATCTTGGATTTCACAAGGCGCTGGAGCGCGAGAGCATTGACAAAGCAGTGACGGCTGTTGGCGATCGCTACGTGGTCGAGGAAATGCGTAAATCAGGCTACAATGTGGGCGGTGAGCAATCGGGTCATGTGATCCTGATGGACTATAATACCACAGGGGACGGGCAGTTGACTGCTGTTCAGTTGACTAAAATTATGAAAGAGACAGGGAAGACCTTATCTGAATTGGCTAGCGAAGTGACCATCTACCCGCAAAAATTAGTCAATATTCGCGTTGATAACAGCATGAAAGACAAGGCTATGGACGTTGAAGCGATTGCAGACATTATTGCAAAAATGGAGAAAGAGATGGCTGGAAATGGTCGGATTCTCGTTCGTCCAAGCGGGACAGAACCCCTCTTGCGTGTCATGGCAGAAGCACCGACTGACGCAGAGGTGGACTACTATGTAGATACCATTGCAGATGTTGTGAGAGCAGAGATTGGATTAGATTAGGAGGAAATCAATGTTTTTTCTTACTTTACAGAGTAAACGATTGAACGAGGAAGTGCGCAAACAATTAAAAGCGGGACAATTAGATGAAGAGTCAGTCATCCGTATTGCAGAGGAGCTAGTGAGAGAACATAAGGCAGGTCAGCAAGCAGAGGATTTACGGACCAAGCGCCTTAAAATGGGGTTGCCGATTCTCTTCATTCTCGTGTTACTGATGAAAGTAGCTAATTTCCTACAAACAGGTAGCTCTTCAGCTGGAACTCTAGTGATACTGATAGTTCTGGTCATCGGAGCAGTGGTACTTTTTAGATGGCTGGATAGGCTGTATCTAAGGGAGTTTGTCGCTGCAACACGTAGGCATTATCCAGAACTATCAGCTCGCTATGCTGAAGAGTTCTTTAATAAAAAACAGAAATAAGGAGACGGGCAACCGTCTTTTCTTACGAGGAGTCAGATGAGTATTTTAGAAGTAAGCAATTTAAGTCATGGCTTTGGCGACCGCGCGATTTTTGAAAATGTGTCTTTTCGCCTACTAAAGGGGGAGCATATTGGCTTAGTCGGGGCAAATGGTGAGGGAAAATCAACCTTTATGTCCATTGTGACAGGGCAAATGCTACCGGATGAGGGAAAAGTAGAGTGGTCGCGCTATGTTACGGCAGGTTATTTAGACCAGCACGCCAAATTAGAAAAGGGACAATCTGTCCGTGACGTCTTACGGACTGCTTTTGATGAACTGTTTAAGACCGAAGAGCGCATCAATGAGATTTATCTGTCAATGGCAGATGAGGGGGCTGATATGGATGCCCTCATGGAAGAAGTGGGGGAGCTTCAAGATCGCTTAGAGAGCCGGGATTTTTATACTCTGGATGCCAAAATTGATGAAGTAGCCCGTGCCTTAGGGGTCATGGATTTTGGGATGGATAGTGATGTGACCGAGTTGTCAGGTGGTCAGCGTACAAAGATTTTATTAGCCAAGCTCTTGCTGGAAAAGCCTGACATTTTGTTGCTGGATGAGCCAACCAACTATCTAGATGCGGAGCATATTGAGTGGCTCAAGCGTTATTTACAGAATTACGAAAATGCCTTTGTTCTGATTTCCCATGATATTCCCTTCTTGAATGATGTGATTAATATCGTCTATCATGTGGAAAATCAGCAATTGACCCGCTACACAGGCGATTATTATCAATTCCAAGAAGTCCATGCCATGAAGCGTGCCCAGCTAGAGGCAGCCTATGAGCGCCAGCAAAAGGAAATTGCGGATCTTAAAGATTTTGTCAATCGCAATAAGGCACGGGTGGCAACCCGTAATATGGCCATGTCTCGCCAGAAAAAACTAGATAAGATGGAAATCATTGAATTACAGGCTGAAAAACCAAAGCCCTCCTTTGATTTTAAAATGGCTAGAACCCCTAGTCGCTTTATCTTCCAAACCAAGGATTTAGAAATCGGCTATGACCGGATCCTCAATCGCAATCCTCTGAACCTTACCTTTGAACGCAATAAGAAAATTGCGATTATTGGGGCGAACGGGATTGGAAAGTCAACGCTGCTGAAAAGTCTACTAGGTCTAATTCCGTCTCTCGGTGGTCAAGTTGAGCAGGGGGAGTATTTGGAAATTGGCTATTTCGAGCAGGAAGCAGCAGGTGGCAATCGACAGACACCCCTTGAAGCGGTCTGGGATGCCTTTCCTGCTCTTAATCAGGCTGAAATCCGTGCAGCCTTGGCGCGCTGTGGTTTGACCTCAAAACATATCGAAAGCCAGATTCAGGTCTTGTCTGGAGGAGAGCAAGCCAAGGTACGGTTCTGCCTCTTGATGAACCGAGAGAATAATGTCTTGATCTTAGACGAGCCGACCAATCACTTGGATGTCGAAGCCAAGGATGAACTGAGGCGGGCGCTTCAAGCCTATAAAGGCTCTATCCTTATGGTCTGCCACGAGCCTGATTTCTACCAAGGCTGGGTGGATGATATCTGGGATTTCAATGAGATGTAATACTCGTCAAAAATCAAATTCTGACGCCGTTCATTCACTTTGTTGAGTAAAAAGCTCCAGTGGAGGTTTTTAGCCTGTTTCCTTAAAACAAGAAAGAACAGAGTTCTATTTGCTTCACCAGTCTAGGAATAGACTGGTGAAGGTTGGAAATAAAACGAGTGCAACTCGTATCGGACAGTCTAGGAATAGACTGGTGAAAGTTGGAAATAAAACGAGTGCAACTCGTGTCAAGTGCGGCTCCCTTTGGGACATACCTGTTTCAGTTTTAGCCAGTTCCAGATTTTGATTTTTATAGAGTATAAGCACTAAAAAGGAGGGGGATAATCGCGATTTCAAAATCCGAATATTCCCTCCTTTCTATCTAGTCTCCTAATAGTCGCGTCTTGCTAGAGGTTCTGCAATTGCCCATTCTTCGTCTGGGAATAGACTGGTGAAGGTTGGAAACGAAGAAAACGAAGTTTTCGCCAAAAGTCGCAGGTAGTACTGGAGTTCATCTGAACTTCTATTCTATTAGTAAATATATGAAATCTCTTTCATTTTGTGTTAGAATAGTATCAATTCATACTTGAAAAGGAGCAGAAAATGACGATTGATTTTAAGGCAGAAGTTGAAAAACGCCGTGAAGACTTACTTGCTGACTTGTTCAGCCTACTTGCTATCAACTCTGAACGAGACGATAACCTAGCAGATAAGGAACACCCATTTGGACCGGGACCTGTCAAGGCACTGCACAAATTTTTGGAGATTGCAGAGCGTGACGGCTATCCGACCAAGAATGTAGACAACTATGCAGGTCATTTTGAATACGGTGATGGTGAGGAAGTACTCGGGATTTTTGCTCACATGGATGTGGTACCAGCAGGAAGTGGCTGGGATACGGATCCTTACACTCCGACTATCAAAGACGGAAAACTCTATGCGCGTGGCTCAAGTGATGACAAGGGACCGACCGTGGCTTGCTACTACGGTCTCAAGATTATCAAGGAATTGGGCTTGCCGATTTCCAAGAAAGTCCGCTTTGTTGTGGGAACAGATGAAGAATCTGGCTGGGCAGATATGGACTACTACTTCGAGCATAGCGGTGTCAAAGAGCCTGATTTTGGCTTCTCACCAGACGCAGAATTTCCAATTATCAATGGAGAGAAAGGAAATATCACAGAATATCTGCATTTCGCTGGAGAAAATAGTGGTGCAGCACGCTTGCACAGCTTTACCGGTGGTTTGCGTGAAAATATGGTACCAGAATCTGCAACAGCTCTTGTATCAGGACTGTTACCAGATTTTGCAGACAGGCTAGCAGCTTTTGCAGAAGAGCAGAAAGTGACCTTTGAATTAGCAGAAGAAGATGGTAAATTCAAGGTGACCATTATCGGAAAATCAGCCCACGGGGCATCTCCGCAGTCGGGTGTCAATGGTGCGACCTATCTCGCTCGTTTCTTGAACCAATTTGACTTTGCAGGATCAGCCAAGGACTACCTTGCCATTGCAGGGGAAATCTTATTTGAAGACCATGCAGGACAGGCACTGGGTGTGGCGCATACAGATGAGAAAATGGGAGCCTTGTCTATGAATGCAGGTGTCTTCCGCTTTGAAGAAACAGCAGCAGATAATACGATTGCGCTTAATTTCCGTTATCCAAAAGGTACGACCCCAGAAGAGATTCAAGCAGCCTTGAAGAAGCTAGCGGTAGTAGATGTGACCTTGTCAGAACAAGGCCACACACCGCACTATGTACCAATGGAAGATCCGCTCGTTGCGACCCTGTTGGATGTCTATGAACGCCAGACAGGTTTGCGTGGTCATGAACAAGTCATCGGTGGCGGAACCTTTGGTCGTCTCTTGAAGCGCGGTGTTGCCTATGGAGCAATGTTCCCGGGCTATACAGACACCATGCACCAAGCCAATGAATTTGCAGATGTCGAAGATCTGATGAGAGCGGCAGCAATTTACGCAGAAGCGATTTACGAGTTAGTGAAATAGGCCTTTGGCGAAAATAGGCGATGGGAGCTGGGCTAGAGATCCAGTTCCCTTTATCTTTACTCACGTTTATGGTCATTAGTATTATAGCCGTTTAGTTTATTTTTAGTACTAGCTCAAACAGTCTGGGGAGAGACTGTTTGAGGTGGGAAATGAAGAAAAGGAAGTTTTCGTCAAAACAGTCTGGGGAGAGACTGTTTGAGGTGGGAAATGAAGAAAACGAAGTTTTCGTTAAAAGTCGCAGGTAGTTGAAATAGTTGATAACTATTTCAAGTGACAGATAATAAAAGTGTAACTTTTCTCAATGGTACAGCAAGACGAGTTAACGAAGTAATAAAAATATAAACTAAACGACTATAAAAGCAAACGAAATAACTATAAGAACCCATCTTGTCATTGCTATTGCGTTTGCTCACTCTGTTCTTGCTGGGTAGAATCGATCCTATTTCAAAGTGGAGCGATAGATAAAGGAGAATGTATGCTAAGTATAGAAGCTATTCGCAGAGCCATTATAGCAGATCCTGCCAATCAAGCCTATACAGAAAAGGGGATTTATCCCTTGTTTCAGGCAGCACCCAATGCTAAAATCCTGATTGTCGGTCAAGCTCCGGGATGGAAGGCGCAGGAAAAAGGGCGTTTATTTGCAGACCCTAGTGGTGATCATTTGCGAGCATGGTTGGGGATTGAGCCAGCTACCTTTTATGATGCCAATCAAATCGCAATCTTACCCATGGATTTTTACTATCTGGGAAAAGGCAAGTCGGGTGATTTACCACCACGAAAGGATTTTGCAGCCAAATGGCATCCGCAGATTCTAGCCAATCTCCCAAAACTTGAACTGATTATCTTGCTTGGGCAGTATGCGCAGGGTTATTATTTGAAAGACAAGAAAAAACGAACCTTGACAGAAACTGTTCGGGCTTATGAGGAATATTTATACCCAAGGAAAATCAAAAATGGACAAGAAGACATAGTTGAAGATAGAACTGGAGTTCATCAAGACCAGCTGACAAAGTATTCTTTGGATTTTCAAAGAGTATTGCCGCGCTATTTACCGCTCGTACATCCCTCTCCCCGTAATAATATCTGGCAGGCTAGAAATCCTATCTTTAAAGAAGAAATAGTGCCTGTTCTCCAGACAATGGTTCAGAATATTCTTTCGAAACGTGAAAACTCTTACAATTAGGAAGAAAAAATGGTATACTGAAGCTAGAAAAGCAGAAAGGAAAATTTGTTATGCCTATTACCTATATAATTATTGGTGTTGCTATCTTATTAGTGATTATCCTTTTTATTCTTGGCTATGTATCTGCTAAGCCTAACGAAGCGATTGTCATTACTGGTTTAGGAAAGCCGCGTACCCTAATCGGCCGTTCAGGATTTATGATTCCATTTTTGGAAAAGCGTTCCTATATTAGCATTGAGCAATTTTCTACGGACGTTCAAACGACTGATTTTGTACCGACTTTAGACTTTATAAATGTGAAGGCTGACGCGGTGGTAAAGGTAAAAGTTGGTGTGTCTGAACCCCTCTTAAATGCAGCAGCCCAAAACTTCTTGAACTGGAAAACATCGGATATTTCCTCCTCTATTCAAGATGTTCTGGAGGGAAATCTTCGTGAGATTATCGGTCAAATGGAGCTGCGTGATATGGTAAATAATCGCCAAGCATTTGCTGAAAAAGTCCAGTCCAATGCGGCGCCTGACCTAGCAAAGATGGGGCTTGAAATCATTGCCTTTACTGTTCAATCTTTTACAGATGATAATGATGTCATTAAAAATCTCGGAATTGATAATATCGTTACCATTCAAAAGGATGCTGCAAATGCGCGTGCCAAAGCAGAGCGTGAACAGGCAGAAGTCCGTGCCCGTGAAGACCAAGCAGCGAATGACGCGCGTGTGGCAGCAGACTTGGAAATTGCGAAGAAGAAAAATGAATTGGCGATTGAGCAAGCGAATCTGAAACGCCAATCAGATGTACAGCTAGCCCAAGCCAATGCCGCTTACGGAATCGAAGAACAAGCTCAAAGGAAGGAAATTGAGCGTGCTACTGCGGAAGCAAATATTGTCAAACAACAAAAAGAAGCAGAAGTCAAAGCTGAGGAAGTAAAAGTTCGTGAGCAAGAGTTGTCTGCAACCATTCGGAAACAAGCAGAAGCAGAAAAATATGCTCGTCAACAGGCGGCAGAAGCTGACTTGATTGAACGCCAGCGCAAGGCGGAAGCCGAGTTGTATGAAACGCAACGTGAGGCTGAAGCACAAAAAGCAAGAGCAGAAGCTGCAAAATATGCAGCCGAACAAGAAGCAGCAGGGATTGAAGCTAAGGGACGTGCTGAAGCGGAAGCCATTCGCTTGAAATTAGAAGCAGAAGCTGACGGTTTGAGCAAAAAGGCAGATGCGATGGCTAAGTTTAATGATGCAGCCGTTACAGAAATGGTCGTAAATGTCCTGCCAGAAATTGCCAAAAATATTGCTACACCGCTTGAAAAAGTGGATAAGATTACGATGTATGGTGAGGGGAACGCTTCTAAACTGGTGGGCGACCTCATGACGACCATGGATAAGACAACAGAGGGACTGGGGATCAATGTGCGTGATTTGATTACAGCAACATTGACAGGACGTGCCATCTCTAATGGATTGACCACCGCGCAGGAGCTAGGAGCGTCTGGTGCAAGCCAGCCTATCCCGACTGAAGCGGTTGAGGAGCCAAAAACAGAACCAGCTGAGAATGTGGCTGTACCGTCTGCTTTAAAAGAGAAGAAAGTCCTACAAAAGGTAGTTGAAACAGATCAAACGGTGGATGCTGGCGCAACAGAAGTAGCTGACACGACAGAAACAGATTTTACCTATCGCCTAAGTAGCGATGAGAAAGACAGGGAGCTTTAACGTAAGGCTCTACAAAGGTCGTCTTTTTGGCAGGAAACATTGCAAGGAGGTCATCTTATGAAGAAAGGTGTAATATGGCTTGTCGGACTTTTGTTGCTTCCTATGATATTGTTGATACCGACCTCTTCCGTAGTTGCCCAAGTTCCTGATAGACCGCAGGAATCAACAGTAGTTGATGAGACTAATTCCCTATCACAAGAGACGATTCAAGCTATCGATAGTGAGAATCGGGCATGGAAATCAACGAGCGAACAGCTCCAAGTAGGTATCTACATGACTAGCCAGCTATCGGGTGATATCGAATCTCTAGCCAATGAGCTATTTAGAAAGTGGCAGGTCGGCTTTGCAGGGACCAATAACGGGGTGTTAGTGGTCATTGCCTTAGAAGACCGTAAATTTCGGATTGAAACCTCGGACAATGCAGCAACTGTACTGACCGATGTCACCTCAAGGCGGATTTTGGAGGATGCACGCAGTTTTTTCCGAGAAGGTGATTATAACGGCGGTGTTCGCTATATTGTGGATGCGATTGGCGATCGCTTTTATGGCACCGAGCGTGCTCAGGCACGCATGGAAGACTTTGAGGAAGAAAGTGGTGAGGAGTCATTCCAAGCCGTCATCCCTTTCATCATTGCTCTGGTTATCGTGGTAGCCATCTTCAAAGATAGTGGACGCGGAGGCAGAGGAGGTCGTGGTGGTGGAAGAAATGCTCTCCTATGGCTGCTGCTCAATGGTTCGTCAGGAAACTCTAACGGAGGCTCTCATTCCTCAGGATCTTCAGGATTCGGTGGTGGAGGCTGGTCTGGAGGCGGCGGAGGCGGTGGAGGTGCCTCATCCGGTTGGTAGGAATAAAGAAAGGAAAAGATAATGAATAAAAAATTACTCTATATTTTAATCCCTATTTTAGCGATTGTTTTTATCGCGATGGGTGCTATTGGTCAATACAATGGCTTAGTTGATAGCTATGCTGAAGTTGAAAATGCTCAAGCAAATGTTGATACACAATTGCAACGTCGTTATGACTTGATTCCAAATGTCGTAGCTTCTGTTAAGGGAGCCATGGAACATGAGACAGAGGTCTTCACAGCCATTGCTGATGCGCGTGCGAAAATCGGTTCTAGCAAGCAAGGCTCTACCGCCTATAACGAGGGGCAAAGCGAACTTGATTCTGCTGTTTCTCGCCTCTTGGTCTTAACAGAAAATTATCCGCAGCTCAATTCCAACCAGCAAGTATCTGACTTGATTACAGAATTGGAAGGAACAGAAAATCGTCTCTTGGTTGCACGCAAGGATTATAATACTGTTGCGACAGCCTACAATAAAAAAATCAAACGATTCCCAACCAGCCTCTACGCTGGAATCTTTGGCTATGAAAAAGTGGACCTATTCCAAGCCACCTCTGATGCCGCAACAACTGTCCCAAGTGTCAATTTGGGAGATAAATAGAACAGCAGAACACCTTGAACGTCTATGATATGTTCCAGGTGTTTTTTGAGCCCAATTTGATAGGTATATTTCATAAGCTAGTACATTTCAGGACTAACATCTTTAACAGTCTATTCTTTGAACCTAGAAGTTCAGGAGTGAGGAAAAATCAAACTCTTTTTCAATTGAACTGCTCCCTGTCAAGTAGACAGTCAAATAATAAAAGATATTAAGCAACCTGATTCCTGAATTCCCAAGGGGTCAGGTTGTTTAATTTAGTTTGATAACGTTGTGTATTGTAAAACTGGATATAGCTTTCCACATCTGCGACTAGCTCCTCATAGGTCTTGTATTTCTTGAGATGATAAGACTCTGTCTTGAAATGCCCAAAGAAACTTTCAATTGGTGCATTGTCGATACATTTCCCAACTCGTGACATGGATAGAGTGATGCCAGCCTGTGTTGTAAAAT